>JBKOYE010000180.1:0-13385 GCA_046725275.1 Verrucomicrobiota bacterium | reverse complement strand
TCGAGTGGATGCGCGTGGGGCAACTAGGCCGGCTCCTGAAATTTTTTCGCAGCCAAGATATTCACCACGCGATCATGGCCGGACAAATTGCGCCGAAGAATCTTTTCGATCTGCGGCCGGATGTGAAGGCGGTGATGCTCCTGGGAAAACTTAAACAACGCAACGCCGAATCCATTTTCGGGGCGATCGCAGACGAACTGGAGAAGATCGAGGTCGCTCTCCTGCCAGCCACAACATTTCTCGAAGATTCGCTCGCGCAGCCGGGGCCGATTGCGGGACCGAAATTATCGTCTCGCGAAGAGCAGGACGTCGAGTTTGGCTGGAATGTGGCCAAGGAAATTGCGCGGCTCGACATCGGACAAACGGTCCTCATCAAGAAGGGTACCGTCGTTGCTGTGGAAGCATTGGAAGGAACAAATGAGGCCATTCGGCGCGGGGGTATACTGGCAGGTCCGGGCGCAGTCATGGTGAAAGTCGCGAAGCCAAATCAGGACATGCGCTTCGACGTTCCGGTAATCGGCGTTGAAACGTTGCGCGTCGCTGCCGAAGCGAAACTGCGCGTGATCGCGATTGAAGCGGGAAAGACTTTGCTGCTCGAGCACGATGCAATTGTCGATCTCGTCAATCGCTCGAAGCTATCGATCATTGCGCGTTAACTTGTCGCTCATGGCAATGGAACTGAAAAGCGAATGTGAAAAATGCGGGACCCGGCTTGCACACAGCGGGATAGCTTATATTTGCAGTTACGAGTGCACTTATTGCGCGACGTGCACCGAGGCAATGAACCACGTTTGCCCCAACTGTGAAGGCGAGCTTGTGCGTCGGCCCCGCCGGAAAGAGCTGTCTGGTTCCGACGACGTGGCTTATGTTTGATTCGATAGGCGAGAAAGCATTTGCCACAGAGGAAGTTTCCGTAACGTGGTTCTGCCGAAACTTTTCGCTAAGGTAAATCACAGTGCGGAACACACAATGAGCTCTGGCATCGGCCTCTGCTGGCGTTTCCTCGATGAAGCCGCCGTCAGTGCCGTTGGCAATGCTTAGTTTTTCGCTGCGATTTCCTGATACGCCAAGGAAACCAATTCCATTCGCACGGACTGGCCGTTCCAGAATCGATTGCAATTCTTGCCGGCTGTAGATCCGATTGCCGAGTTGCCACTTATTACCAGATAAATGTCCGTTTAAGGCAGGAATTGGCGCTTTCTGACAATTTCAGCTCTCTCCGCGTCCCTCGCGCGAGGGAAAATCGTTTGGATTAGGAAACCTCCGTTCTATGCGTTGAACTACGGCAACAGCGATAATTGCGATTTTAGATTTTCGAATGTCAATTGCAAACAGCGACAATCGAAGCATGCCAACGCGAGATATGGCAGTTGGTGGGTTTTCGTGTCAAATAAGGCGAATCACAAGCGGATTTGACGCTTATGTTGTACCTTTGGGGCGCGTGTGAAGGTTACACTTCGTGGAGCATTCCTTGGCGGCTTAGCCGTTGCGCTCTGCATCGGCACGTACGTGCTCTGGCTTTGGCGAGCTGAGCATCAGGTTCGTCTTCACACGAAACATTTCTTTCATGCGATTGACGGTAGAAACTGGGAGCATGTTGCGAATTTCATCGCCGACGATTATCACGACCAGTGGGACAACGATCGCGCGCGACTTCTTGAGCGGATGCGAGAGGGTTTTCGATGGGTGCGCGGGTCCAGGATCACGGCGCCAAACGCGGCTGTACAGGTTGAAATGCCGCGCGTGATCTGGCTCGGCAAAATCATTGTGTATAGCAGCGACGATGGCGTGATGACAATGCTGGACGAGCGCATCAACAAATTGCCAACTCCATTCGAATTGGAATGGCGTCGTTTCTCAGGCAAACCGTGGGATTGGAAGCTGGTGCGCGTGAGGAATCCGGCGTTTCAAATCCCGGCGGATATCTCTTATTGAGTGCGCGAAATTTCAAGGAGCGACGGCTTAGGCAGCCGTCGATTTCACGAGCACGACGGCTGGGAAGCCATCGCCCCTTGATTATTTGCCTTGAGCCTGCCGCAACTGATTTTTGGCCGCATCGATTTCGCGCTGCGTTTGCTGGCAAAGAAGAATTCCGCGGAGCTTGTCCCCTTGGTAATATCGCGAGATGAACTTTTTCTTCGCGTAGGAGCCGTCAAGATCAAGGCGACTGGGCAGCAGAGTGAAATCGCCTATAAAATCCATCCGCAAATCAAACATTTCCGTCCAGAAATACGGGACCTGCTCGTAGCGAATGCGTTTCTTGCCGGTCATGTTCGCGCCTGCGACGAGACCTTGTTCGCGCGCGTTTTCCCAATGCGTTTGACGTCGCATGCCGCCCATGATCCGGTCCGGGTAAAAAGCAAGATCGCCGACGGCATAAATTCCTTTTTCCTCTGTCTCGAGATACTCAGTGACCGGCGACCCGTGCGGGCCAGCTAACGGAGTGTTGCGCACAAGATCGAGATTCGGTTCTGCGCCAACCGCGACGACAGCGAGGCCGACCGGAAAACGGTTGCCGCTCTTGGTCTGAATGTTGCGCAGGATGGTTTTGCCTTCGAACCCGTTGAGGGCTTCGCCCATCGAGAGCACCACGCCGTGCTTTGCAAAATAATCAGTTAGCCATGCGCCCGTCTCAGGATCGACGTAGCGGTTCAACAAATAAGCATCACGATGCATGAGGCCGACTTTCATTTTCATGATGCGCAGGCTCGCTGCCGCTTCGCATGCCAGCAATCCGCCCCCGACGACCATGATCGTTTTTTCCAAGCTCGACATTTCCCGTAACGCGAGCGCGTCACGAAGCGTTCGCAGATAAATCACGTTGCCGAGACTTGTCCCTGCCACTGGCGGGCGCACGGGGCGGCTGCCCATCGCCAGGCATGCTTTGGTAAATTCGATGCTCTCGCCGTTGGCCAGCACAGCAAGGCGGCGGTCGATATTGAATTGCGTGACGACCGTGCCGAAGCGCGCCTCAATCTTGTGCGCCTCGAACCAGCGCTCATCGAACTCCTGGAGCTTTTTGACATTCGCTTCCTTCTCGCGCAAAAAGCTCTTCGAAAGTATCCAGCGCTTGTAAGGTGGGAACGCTTCTGCGCCAACCAGAGTCACGGAGCCGCGCTTGTCATATTTGCGAATCCCTTCGCATGCGCTCACTCCGCCGATACCCGCACCAACGATGAGATAATCGCGCCGAATCATATACAAAACCCACACGATAATTTCGCTGCTGCCATGCCGACAAGATAAATCATTAAGGCATTACGTTTTTTGTTTGGCGATTGTGATTGCATTGCCGCTCTTTTTTTCGGCAGACTGGCGGCCGTCATGAACGAACCCGTTACCCAACTCAAGGACACGACAGCGAATCCAGCGCCGCTTGGGCTGCTCGGCTTCGGGATGACCACTGTTTTGCTCAATTTGCACAACGCGGGCTTCTATGAACTCAACAGTATGATTCTGGCAATGGGAATCTGCTACGGTGGCGCCGCGCAAATTTTCGCCGGCGTCATGGAATGGCGGAAAGGCAATACGTTTGCGACGACTGCGTTTCTTTCCTATGGCTTGTTCTGGTTCTCGCTCGTGGCACTAATTGTTCTGCCAAAGCTAGGATGGGCAACCCCTTCCAATGACACTGCGATGGCCGCGTATCTTTTCATGTGGGGCTTGTTCACCGCGGTAATGTTTATCGGCACGTTGCGGTTGCATGTGGCCGGGCAAGTGGTTTTCGGTTCGCTCACCATTCTCTTCTTTCTCCTCGCGATTGGCGATTTCATCAAGGCGGGTCCTGACTTCAGACATTTCACTGGCTACGAAGGAATTTTCTGCGGCTTATCCGCGATTTACGCCGGCCTCGCGCAAGTGCTCAACGAAATCTACGGCAAAGTCATCCTGCCGCTCGGGCCAGTGATGAAGTAATTGTAGGGCGCTTCAGGTAGGGGCGATTGACCTCAATCGCCTAAGGCGGTTCGGTGAACCGCTCCTACCTTGGTTTCAACAGACTCGCCGCGAGTTTGAGTGCCGAGTCGCTTTTGCCGCCAAGCATCCGCGCGATTTCCTCCTGGCGCGCTTTCCCAGTGACCTCGTGTAGATTGGAAAAGGTACGGCCGCGCGATACGTCCTTTGTCACAACAAAATGCGAAATGGCGGTCGCCGCGACTTGCGGCAAGTGCGTGATGCAAATCACCTGATGATCGCGCCCGAGAGTTTGTATCTTCGCGCCGACCGCATGCGCGATCTCACCGCCGACGTTCGTGTCGATCTCGTCGAACACGAGAAGGGGAATCTCATCGTGACCCGCCAGCGCCGATTTGATTGCCAGCATCAATCGCGAGATCTCGCCGCTCGATGCGATGGCGCGAAGTGGCTTAAGCGGTTCACCCGGGTTCGGTGAAAAAAGCAATTCCACGGAATCGAATCCATTCGGGCGTGGCTCATCGACCGCGGTTAGTTTTGTTTCAAATTCCGATTGGCGAAACCCGAGATCGCGCAAGTTACGTCGAATGTTTTCGGAAAGTTTCGGTGCAGCTTTTGTCCGAAGTTTGCGCAGCGCTTCCCCAGTGCAGCTCATTTGCGCGCGAACGTTCTCGATTTCTCTTGCGAGACGCTCCAGCTCCACGTCGCGACGTTCAATTTTTCGCATCCGCTCCGCCGCACGTTGGCCAAACGCAATCACTTCGGCGATCGAGCCGCCGTATTTTCGCTTCAGAGTTTCGAACAGCGAGACGCGTTGCTCGAGCGCGGCGAGCTGTTCCGGATCGAGATCGAGTTTCTCTGAATAAGCGGAAAGCGCGCGTGCGATTTCGGAAAGCTCAACCACGCTGGCGGCGTGTGCCGAAGAAAATTGTGCGATCGAGTTGTCGATCTTTTCCAATTCTCGAAGCAGCCGTTGCGTTTCCGCGAGCTGTGAAAGAACGGAATCGTCTGCCTCGGAGAGTTTGTTCGCGATCGCGCTTGCTAGCTCAATCAGGCGTTTGCTGTTGCTGGCGAGCTTGTAGCGCTTCTCGATTTCTTCTTCTTCGCTCGCGACGAGTTTCGCCGACTCGATCTCGGGGATTTGATGACGGAGCAAATCTATCTCCTGTTCGCGCGCGTTCTCCGCCGTGTTGAGCGCGGCATGTTCGGCGAGCAATATCTGCAATTGCCGATAATGCGTTCGATATTCCTCGATCTGTTCTTCGGCGCGCGCGAACGAATCGAGCAAGCTCAATTGCGTATCAGGTGAGAGCAACGACTGGTGATCGTGCGGTCCATGAAGATCGACAAGTTCATCCCCTAGGTTTTTCAGGACCGACAACGTCGTCGGCGACCCGTTGATGAACTGCCGATTCGTTCCGGTTGAGGAGAGAGTTCGCTTCAGGATCAAATCGTCTTCGCATGACTCTATGCCGGCTTCGACAAGTTGCGGATTGAGCTTACGAACGTCCGTCCCGGTAAAAACTGCTTCGACCGTGCAAAGATCAGCACCAGTGCGAATCAGCGATTTATCCGCGCGCTCGCCAAGCAAAAGTTGCAGCGCGCCGATGATGATCGATTTCCCCGCGCCCGTTTCTCCCGTGACGGCGATGAACCCCGGCCCCATCTGCCACTCGAGTTCTTCCACGAGCGCGAGATTCTTTATTCGCAATAAAGTGAGAATGGCGGGCATTCGGGAAGCCAGATTAATGTCATCCGCGTAATCCGCGGTTCAATCTCACCGAATGATTCCCCGCTCGCTTTGTTCGATAAACCGCATGATTTCGGTGATTTCTTCGGTCTGCGGCAGTTCTTTCTGTATCGCTTCGATTGCCTGACGCGTGTTGTATCTTGAGCGGTAAATTAGGCGGAACGCTTCTTTGATCAGCTTAACGCTTTCGGGTGGATAATTTTTTCGCTCCAAGCCGATCAGATTAATTCCGCGAATTTCAGCGGGATTGCCGTCGGCGATCATAAACGGCGGAACGTCCTGGACAATTTTGGAGCAGCCGCCGGTAATAGCGAACCGTCCAATCCGGCAAAATTGATGCACGGCTGTGAGGCCGCCCATTACCGCGTGGTCTCCCACTTGCACATGGCCGGCTAACGTGCCGTTATTGGAGAAAACGACGTGATTCCCCACGGTGCAATCGTGCCCGATGTGACTGTAAGCGAGAAAATTTCCGCAGTTGCCGATCCGCGTTTTGCCTTCGCTGGTTGTGCTTCGATTTACTGTAACGAATTCGCGAAACGTGTTTTCGTCGCCGATCTCAAGATACGTCGGTTCGCTGCGATATTTTAGATCTTGTGTTTGCTGGCCGATTGAGCAGTAGGCGTAAAACCTGTTTTTTGCTCCGGCCTTCATTGGTCCGCAGAACGTGACGTGATGTTGAAGCCAGCAATTTGGTCCGATTACGACGTTCGCTCCGATCACACAGTAAGGCCCGACGACTGTTCCTGCCCCGATCTCAGCTTCGGGATCAATAATCGCCGTCGGATGAATCTGGACGTCAGACATCATGACGAATGACAAATGACAAAGCACGAACGAATGACGAAGCTCGAACCTCAAGCGCGTGCCGCGAAAGGATTTCGCCATTCGTCATTCGACATTCGTCCTTCGTCATCCCGCTCATTTGTCCAAAAATGTAAACATGAGTTCAGCCTCAGACACGATCGCGTCATTCACCACACAGTGACATTTCGCTTTCGCCAGCCGTTCGCCGCGCGATTTGGTGAGCTCGGCGTGGATAAAGATCGTGTCGCCCGGTAAGACGGGTTTGCGAAATTTTACTTCGTCCGCGCTCATGAAATAACCGATGCGACTGGTAGTTTTCGCCAATTTGAACAGCAAAATACTGGCTACCTGCGCCATCGCTTCGACCTGCATTACACCCGGCATTACGGGGTGACCGGGGAAATGGCCCTGGAAGAACGGCTCGTTAATGGTGACGCTTTTGACGCCAACACATTTGGTTTCCGTTTCGAAACTGATGATCCGATCGACCATGAGGAACGGGAAACGATGCGGCAAAATCTGCATCACCTGATCGGTATCCAAGCCGCCGTCGCCGCTTGGAATTGCCCGGGACACCGCCACCGCACTTCTGCGCGTTTGCTCACGTGCGATTAAACGAGCCAAGTCCGCGTTGCTCGCGTGACCCGGTTTGATCGCAACCACATGACCGCGAATCCGTCGGCCGACTAGCGCGAGGTCGCCGATAATATCGAGGATTTTATGACGGACAAATTCGTCGGGAAACCGCATCGGTTCCTTGCTTAATACGGCTTCGCCGCGGACCACGATCGCGTTTTCGAGGCTGCCACCCTTGATTAGATTTTTGTCCATCAGCGGCTTTACGTCTTCGTAGTAAACAAAGGTCCGTGCCGGAGCAATCTCGCGTTCGAAGGCTGCTGGCGTAACTTCCATCGACAAAAACTGCGTGAACTTATTGTTTGGTCCGGCTTGCGTGCACGAGACGCGAAACTTGTCATCGCGTAGCAAAACTAGCAGCGCGCCTGTTTTCGATTGCACGTGCATCGTGTCGCGCACGTCGAAAAATTTGCGCTGTTCTTCCTGCGCGGTGACACCCGCTTTCCGGATGAGATCGACGTACAGTTGTGCGCTGCCGTCGCCGATTGGCGGCTCATTTGCGTCCATTTCCACAATGGCGTTGTCTACGCCCATCGCCCAGAGAGCTGCCAGCACGTGCTCGACCGTATGCACGCGCACCGATCCTTCGCCAATCGTCGTGGCGCGCTCGACTGTCTTCAGATTCTCAATTTTCGCGTCGATCGCTGGCTCGTCCTGCAAATCTTTGCGCTTGAATTTGATCCCGTGATCCACCGGCGCAGGCTGCAATTTGAGCGTGACCTTTTCGCCGGTATGCAGGGCGGTGCCCGTAAAGCCGGCAACTTTGCCAAGCGTCTGCTGAAATTCAGGCGTAGAGGGCATTTGTGATTATGCAATCGCTTGCGTCGGAGCGGTGCTTGTGTCAAGCACCGTCTTCCTTTTCGGCGGTCCACAGATCGTTGCTACAGCTCACTTCAATTCAAATTCACCGCAATCGAAAGCCATCATCTGGTCGACATTCGAGATGCGGAATTGATGCACGGCTGTTGCGTCATCTTGCCAAACATCGACGGCGTTTTCATTTTCCGTTGCAATCCATGCCCGGGTTAGATTCGGTGTCTCACTCAGTTTGAAGAGCGGCAGGTCATCTTTGGTTTTCAGGTAACTTCCGTTGCCATTCAATCCAATGCCAAGTTCGACGACGGGTCTTTTGTCTTTCCGCAACGGATTGCGGATCAGTCGCACTTTGACCACGCTATTCGCGTCAGTTTCGATCGTGGGCGGCGAAGTCTCGCCCAGATCTTCCAGTTTGAGTGGACCGATCAGATACCCGCGCGCATGATATTTTCCAGCCGGCAAGTCTTGATAGCTATCATCTTTTCCATCCCATCGCGTTACAAGCGCGTCCGCGCCGATCGTGAAGTCGTTCAGTTGCGCGTTCTGATGTAGAACGCGCACAAGTTTGCCGCTCTGATCATAAATTCCAAGGCTGATCATTCCTTCCATCGGCGGAGGAACGAAACTGATGCGGACACTTCTCGCAGGCGAGGGTGAAGGTGTTTGTTCTGAAGTGGGTGATGGCGTTTTGGATTCTAGTGGTGAAATCGAGAGAGAAGGGGATTCTTCCACCGTCGGCGAGGGAATCGGGGTCGGTGATTCCTGCGCGAAAACGGCGCAAGCCAGGAACAGTGCGAGAATTGTCGAGTAGCCTATTTTTATCATATCGAGCGGAGTCGAGCCATCTCTAAATCTTTAAATGAGGCGCGCTCTGCCAGCAATATCGAGAGATTTGATTCGCTCGCTCAGCCTTCGGCCTTCCCGTCCATCTCGCGGCTTCCCTAGCCGCTCGATTCTCGACTTCGCTCGGAATGACAAGTGGCCTAGATGTAATAGCGCCAGTTTACGTTTGGAAAAATGCTGTCCCGCCATTCGCAGTCGCGCAGAAATTCTTCATCGACTCCGTTGGCGACAAACTGATCGTGCAGACGATTGAAGCGAGCAAGATGATCGATTGTTCGTTTGGTAGCGTATTCGCGCGCGGCTCCGGTCTTCAGTAGAAATGCCCAATCGCTTGATTGTGCCAGCAAAAGCTCGCGGGCGAGTTGTTTGAGGACGCGATCGGAAATCTCGGTGGCGTCCGAAGCGTCCGTCATATGCCGCCGACTGATCTCACTCATTCGCAGGGCTGCCGCGTGCAGGTGCGGGTAAATCCAGCTGTTACTCGAATCAAGCCAGGCGGCGAGATGGCCGTTCTCGCCCCATGTTGAAGCAGCGGGCTCGATGATTTGTTGTGTCGGATGTGCTGCCAGATATTCACTTGGCGTGGTGAGCCGGAAATCTCGTTCGTTTGCCGCCTCGCGAATGAATTGTTCCAGGAAGATTGGTCCTTCGAACCACCAGTGCCCAAACAATTCCGCATCGAACGGCGCGACAATGATCGGGTCGAACCCGACTTCACTGATTTCGCGGATCTGCTGACGGCGCTGTTCCAGAAAGTGAATCGCATGTTTTGCTGCCGCCTTTTCGGCGGCCGACCGGTGATACAACTGTTTGTCATCACCGCCTCCGGTGATCCGATGATATTTCACGCCGGAGAATTTTCTGGTTCCACGCGCGATCGGCCCCAAGCGTTCCATCGGAAGATCGAAACCGATGTCGCGATAAAATTCCCGGTAAGCTGGATCACCTGGATAACCTTCGTGTGCACTCCAGACTTGGCGGCTTGCGTCGGGATCGCGCGCAAAGGCCGCCGGTCCCGCCGGTGTATAATAGGGAGCATAAATCGAGCGGCATGGGCGCGGTTTTCCAAAGAGCGGGCCGTGAGCGTCGAGAACGAACCAACGAAGATTGGCTTCCTGTAAAATGGAGTCGAGATCGGAAACGTAAGAGCATTCGGGTAGCCAGAATCCGGTGGGCTCTGCGCCGAATAGCTCGATATACGCGTCGCGCCCGATTAAAACCTGCGCCCGAGCGGCTTGATGCGCTTGCTTTTGAAGAATTGGGAGCAAGCCGTGCGTTGCGGCGCTGGCGATGATTTCTATGGCGCACGTCTGGCGCAAGTCGCGAAAGACTGAGAGCAGGTCGCATTCCCACTCATCGACAAACAAGTGGCGGTTTTCTGAGAACAGCTCACAATAGAATTCAGCCAGTTCCCGGAGCTGCGGATGTTTGCGATTTCGCCTTTGTTCGCGCTCGGCGAGATCGATCAAAAGATCGAGGTGCCGCACGTACCGCTCGCACAAAAGTTGATCCTGAAGCATCGCGCAGAGCGTCGGCGAAATCGACAGCGTGAGTTTGAAAGGCACAGCATCGTCCACGAGTCGCTGCATCATTCGCAGCAGCGGAATGTACGTTTCGGTGATCGCCTCAAAGAACCACTCTTCCTCGAGGAAATGCTCGTGCTCCGGATGCCGAACGAACGGCAGATGGGCGTGGAGGATGACAGCGAAATAGCCTAGCATTGCGCAGCTTTACGTCGTCATTCCGAACAAAGTCGAGGAATCCCAATGCAATACTTGAGATTACGCCGCGGGGTCCCTCGACTCCGCTTCGCTCCGCTCGGGATGACAGCTTACAGCGTCCGGCAAAAATCCTGGAACCGGTCCAACCCCTTTTTGATCACGTCGAGGCTGGTCGCGTAACTGAATCGGACCGTGCGATCATCGCCGAACGCAGCGCCGGGTACGACCGCGACATTGGCTTTGCTGAGCAAACGGTCGGCGAAGTTCTGAGAGGTTAGCCCGAGCTGGCTGATGTTTACCAACACATAAAACGCGCCCTGCGGTTTGACGGCAGTGACGTTGGAGATTTTCGAGATGCGATCAAACATGTAGTTGCGACGCATATCGAATTCTTCGCGCATATCCGCGAGCGGTTGTTGATCGCCTTTGAGCGCGGCGAGTGCGCCGTATTGCGAAAAGGACGATGGGTTCGAAGAGGTGTGGCTCTGGATTGAATCCACGGCTCGCGCCACCGCATCGGGCGCAGCCAGGTAACCGAGCCGCCACCCTGTCATCGCGTACGATTTGCTAAACCCGTTAATCGTGATTGTAAGATCGTATGCTTCCTTCGAGAGCGACGCGATGCTCACATGTTTAACGTCATCGTAAACGAGTTTCTCGTAAATTTCGTCGGACAAAATGTAAATGTCTTCTTCGGCGGCGACGTTGACGATTGCCTCTAATTCTTCGCGCGTATACACGGAACCCGTCGGATTTCCCGGGCTGTTCATGATCAACATCTTTGTGCGCGGGGTCATGGCATTCTCAAAATCTTCCGGGCGCATCTTCCAAGAGTTGCGCTCGCTGGTGGGCACGATCACCGGCTCGGCGCCGACTAGCCGCACCATGTCGGGGTAGCTGACCCAATACGGCGCTGGGATGATGACTTCATCGCCGGGCTGACACGTGGCGAGGATCGCGTTGTAGCATGCGTGCTTCGCCCCGTTACTCACGATGATTTGGGCTGCGCGATAATTGAGTCCGTTGTCGGCGGCCAATTTGTCTGCAATCGCTTGGCGCAGTTCCGGAATGCCGGCGTTTGGCGTGTACTTCGTGAAACCCGCTTCCAACGCGTCGATTGCAGCCCGCTTTATGTGTTCAGGCGTATCGAAATCGGGTTCGCCTGCGCCGAAGCCGCAGACGTCGATGCCTTCGGCCTTCATGGCTTTCGCCTTGCTGTCGATCGAGAGCGTCAGCGACGGGGTTAGTTGAGCGGCGCGTTCGGAAATTTCCATGGCAATGATGTGATCCACAAATGGGAGCGCAAACTATTGGCGGCGATAGAAGTTTTCAATCAGAGGTTTAAAATTATTTTCGTCGATTCGGATGATCGCCATTTCGCGCTTGGCGTTCTCGATTGAATCCGATGCATGCGCGGCATTGATCATGATCGTTTGCCCGAACTCCTTTCGAATCGAACCCGGCGGTGCTTTTGCCGGATCGGTCGGGCCGAGCACGTCGCGGATCTTGCGCACGGCATCCACGCCTTGGTAAACGATGGCAATCGATTTTTCCGTGCCTGGAGCATCGCGTTCCTCTGGAGGACATTCGCTCGGCTTTTTGCCGGCCATGAACTCGATAATGCTCTCCCAGTTTTCGCGGCCACTGTGCGGGCCAAGCTTTTTCTCAAGCACCGGAAGCACAGGCCCATAGAACTCCTCCGCCTGGGCAACGCTCATCTGGTGAACTTTAAAGCCGATGATCGAAAGGGCAGTACGCGAAAACACTTCGATTACGCCGCCCGGCCGGAGATTCGGGAACCGGAAATTGTCCGGCTTAATCAGGACGAGCGTTTTTTCGATTTGGGTGCCGGGGCGGTAGGGGACGGCGCGATCGAGGATTCCGCCGTCCGAATTCGAAAAATCCGCCCAGAGTTTCAGGTCACGCTCGACGGCGCCGGGTTCAAAAGCTGTGACCACTCCGGGTTCGAAGTAAACGACCTTGTCTGAATCATTAGTGATATAATCACCGTAGGTGTCGCGAATCGTTTCGCCGCTGGTGCGCTCGTGCACGATGTGGCCCACCACCTGATGAATCCTGTCCACAGCGTCCGGTCCGCGAAAAATGAGAAACAAAATGCGCGGACGGTGCCCGTTCTTTTCCCCGGTGAAATTCTTCAGCACGTACTCGCGGATCAATTGCTGGGTGGCGCGATGCCGCGCATCCGTTTCGGTCACAATCGTGTCGGCATAGCGCCGCGTTAGCTCCGCCCCCGGAGCAAACATCCGTCCGCCGACCAAATCGAGCCCCGTGCGTGAAATTAATCGGCCAACAATGCCGCCGGTGCGCGATTTCCGCATCGAATAGGGCGTGACGATGACATAGGCAAGCTGTTCATTTTGCATCGATTTTTAGTGTAACGGCGGTCTATAGCCGCCGCAAAACTTCGCAGCAAATCTTGTGGTATCCGCTGTCTCAGCGAACCCGGAGCCCCCGGGAACCGCCTGGGCTGAGGACAGCACACGCTACAGAGCGACGCTCCGGGCCAGAATGGCGATCCACTTTGCCCGGCGCTTGATTCTGACGCCCTGGATCTGGCTTCGCTAGAGAGTTTGGAGAAACCCGCCTTCCTCGGTGCGCAATATTCCTGAGAGAATCAGCCACTGGCCTACGTTTAGTTTCGGCAGGATTTTGATGAGCAAATCGCTGTATAAATTTGCCGTGATCACGTCACTTTTTTGTGCCGAGTTCCAATTGTGCACATCGACCAATTCAAAACTGGCGACGCAAATTTTGTTCAATCGGGCGTTTGATCTGGCCATCGAGTTCGCCCTGGGATCGTCAGGTCTCGCGCGGCGATGGGGCGTCCGCTGAGGACAGCAGACACTACAACGCTGTAGCTCGTTGATGGGATCGGACAA
>JBKOYE010000165.1:0-24155 GCA_046725275.1 Verrucomicrobiota bacterium | reverse complement strand
GGCGAAGTGCTCGGAACGATCGCACGACCGCTGGCGCAAATGCTCGTGCACGCGACGACACCACTCGAGGACATTACTTTTGTTCTACACACCGATGGCCGCTCGGTTAACGAGCCGACAATCCGCGCCGCGCTGGCTCGTGCGAATATGAATCTCGCCGCGTACAACTTTCTCTCGCTCCAGGATGCCGCAACGCGCTCGCGCACGACCGAGCGATTCATTTTCGTGCTCGTCTCATCGTTCGGACTTGTGGGGCTCGTCCTCGCTGCCGTGGGTTTGTATGGCCTGCTCGCGCTCCAAGTCGCGCGACGCGAACGAGAATTCGGCATCCGCAGCGCGCTTGGCGCCACGGCGCGCCAGATCATCCAGCTCGTCGCGCAGCAAGGCGCAGCGTTGCTCTCGTTAGGCTTCACTGCCGGCGCACTTACGACTTACGGAGTGGTGCGCCTGGTCAAAAATCAGTGGGCCGAAATGCCGGCGCCGAATCTGATCGCCTGCGTTTGCGCCGCGCTCGTGCTCGGCATCGCGGTGATGATCGCGTGCTGGCTACCCGCGCGCAGAGCCGCGCGGGTTGATCCTGTTATCGCACTTCGCGCCGAATGATCTCTCACGTTCAATCAAATTCCGATAATCCTTATGATCTCCGACTTCAAATATGCGCTCCGGACCTTGGCGAAAACGCCAGGCTTCACGATCATCGCCGTGGTTACGCTCGCACTCGCCATTGGTGCGAACACAGCGATCTTCAGTTTGATCAACGATTTGTTTCTGCGCGGGCTACCATTCAAGGAGCCGTCGCGTGTCGTTCACCTGTACGCTGGTGACAAGTCGCGCAATCTTGTCGATATCGCGATCTCCGCGCCGCGCTTTCAACATTACCGTGAGGGACAAACTCTCTTTGACGGCTTCGCCGGCGAGAATTTGTTCGCCTTCACACTCACCGGCGTGAGCGACCCCGTCCAGGTTTTTGGCGGGCGAGTGACGCCAAATTATTTCGATGTGCTTGGGATGCGTCCAATTCTCGGCAGGAATTTTCGCCCTGAAGAGGAAGAGGGCGCCGACGTGGCGCTGGTCACGAAAAGTTTTTGGCAGAAGCGGCTCGGTGGCGACCCGAATGTGATCGGACGCAGCATGACCCTCGATGGAACGCCGCACACCATAGTAGGGGTATTGCCGAACGTGCCGGCGCTGTGGTTCGGGCCGAACCCGTTCGTCGGCGAAGTTTGGACGACAAAACCGTTTCAGCTCCCGGGATTCTCGTATGAACGCATGATGCGCGGCACCGGGTTTCTGCGTGTGATCGGCCGGATCAAGCCGGGCATGACGCTTGAACAGGTCCGTGCCGCGCTGCCATCACTCGAGCAAAGTTACCGTGCGCATTACCCGACCAATATCGACATCACAGCCGAGACATCGGTCAAAACGCTTCCACAAGATGTGACGGAAAATATACGCGCCGGTTTCGCGACACTTTTTGCAGCGGTTTGTTTTGTGTTGCTGATCGCGTGCAGCAATGTCGCAAATCTTTTGCTGGTTCGTTTCAGCGGGCGCCGTCGGGAAATTGCCCTCCGCATGGCGATCGGTGCATCGCGCGGCAGTATCGTTAGGCTATTCGTTTGGGAAAGTTTGCTGGTCAGCATCTTTGCTGGAGCGCTCGGAGCGTTCGTGGCGTGGCGACTTGTGCCGCTGGTTCCTAAAATGGCGTCGAATTTTCTTCCGCTTGAGGGAAACACAGCTAGCAGCCTTTCGCTCGAGGTTCTCGCTTTCACGATTGGATTGTCGATCCTGACAGGGCTGCTAATGGGAATTTATCCGGCGCTTCAAGCATCTCACGCCGATTTGGTGGGCGGCTTAAAAGAAGGCGGACGCGGAACGAGCGGCAGCGTGCGCCAACAGCGCTTTCGCAAAATTCTAATCGGTGCGCAGGTGGCGCTTTCGGTAACGTTGCTTGCCGGAGCCGCGCTGCTGATCACGAGCTTTATTCGACTGACACAGCAGAATCTAGGCTTTCAATCTCACGACCTCTGGGTCGGGGCGATCAATTTACCGATCGCGCAATACGCAGACCAGGCGTCGCGTCAGCGTTTTGTCGAACGAACACTCGCCGCGTTGCGCGACACCCCGGGGATCGAAAGCGCTACAGTTAGCGGAGATATTCCGCTAAACGGTGGGAATCGCACGCTTTACGCCCGCGCGGATCGTGAAGTGCCTCCGACCGAACACCGGGCCAACGCGCCGAGTCACGATATCGCGCCGGGATATCTGAGGAACTGGGGAATTCCGCTCATCGCGGGGCGTGACTTTGACGAACATGATGTCGCCGGAGGTCGCAACGTGTGTCTGATCAGCCAAACGGGCGCAAAGAAAGTTTTCCCGAACGAAAATCCCATTGGCAAGACGCTGCTCGTGACCAGCAACAGCACTCCCGTGGAAATCGTCGGAATCGTCGGCGACGTGCGCTCGCAACGCATCGCTGAACTGCCCGAAATGGAATTTTATCTGCCTTGGGCGCAGGAAAACTTTCCATTCGTTAACATCGCAGCTCGCAGCGGCCTCAAACTCGACGCGATCACGAAGCTGGTGCAGTCAGGGGTGACGAAAGTAGATCCGGGCATCGCGATTGCCATCCCGCAGATGATGGACACCGTCGTGGCGCAAGCGCGCGGCCAAGCGCGTCTGATGATGTGGCTTCTCGGAATTTTTGCAGGTGTTGCAGTCTTGCTTGCGAGCATCGGAATTTACGGAGCCGTTGCGTACAGCGTCGAGCAACGCACTGGCGAGATCGGCGTGCGGATGGCGCTTGGTGCGCAAACGCGCGATGTCTTACGCCTCATTGTGAACCAAGGAATGAAACCGGTCGTCATCGGCCTGGCGATCGGAATTGTGTCGGCGTTCGCCATTGGCCGTCTGCTTACATCGCAGCTTTACGAAGTTTCGGCGCGTAATCCGGCGCTGCTTGCGGGCTCAACGGTTTTGCTCGCGGTGATCGCATTGATTGCATGTCTGGTCCCGGCGCGGCGAGCCACACACGTTGATCCGATTCAGGCGCTACGAGCCGAGTGATATGTGCGGGCGCAAGTTGGTCTGCGCAGCTGCGCAACCGCCGTGATCACGTTTACTCGTGATCGAGAGTTCCCATCGTTGACTCAAGTTTTTGACGACTGGCGGTGAGTCCGGGAATAACGGTTCTGCCGAGTTGATCCTGTTCTTGTTCGGCAAGCTTGATCCAGGACAACGCCTCCTTTGAGTTGCCGAGCGCTTCTTCCGCCACGGCCAGGTTGTAGTGACACGTGATCAACGCTTCCTGTCGCGCTTCAGGCGATGGTAACTGCGACGCTTCATGTAGCTCCGCCAGAAATTCTTTCTTTGCCGACTGCATATCGCCCTTGTCGACGAACAATATCCCGCGACTGAGAAAAAGATCGGGCATGAGGTGTTCACGCTTTGTCGCGAGCGCGTGGTCAAAATTCTCCGATGCTTTGGTCTGCAAATACTCCTTAAAAGCGTTTTCAGTCGGTCCGCTATGCTGGTCACCGGAGAGTTCAGTTAGCAACTGCGGAAGCCGGCCATCCTCTCTCCAAACGAGTGAAGCGAGCTGTTTTGACTGCTCTACTGGAAGTGGAGGATTCCTTAGTTTTGTTCCCAGCTTTGCCGATTTGTCTAGGTATTCCCATCCGAGCTCGTAATACGCGTGGAAGTCATTCGTCTTGCGCGTTGCAGCGAACCAAACCGATCGCGCGTCCTGCCACTCAGCCAAATAATCGACAGTTTTCTTGAGCCATACTAAACTGACCACCGCGACAAGCGCCGTCGCAGCAGCGGCGTTCCATTTTGGCAAATGGTCTGTGGTCCTGAACACCAGCAATGCAATCAGGATTACCGTTCCTATCGATGGCAAAAAAAGATAACGGTCCGTGACCGGATATGAGAACGGCAACACCTGAGTCGGCAGATAGGTAAAGAGAATCCAGTAGATCAAAACAGTGGCGAGGGGATAACGCTTTCGCAGCAGCAATGGGAACATGAACAAGGCAAGAAGGAAGATCGCTCCTGAAACTTGGGCTAAGGCAGTTCCGGTGGCGGGCGGTACGCGGTACAGCACATAATTTCCAAGCCCTGTGAGCAACCATATCCCCTGTGCAAACGATTTTGCGCGCGTGATTAGATCGGGCTGTGCTCCTGTTCCCGGTTGCGCGCTTTGAACGGCTAGTACTATGGCGATTGCGAGAACTAGGAACGGTATTTTGTCAGCAATCGATCGGCCTAACGGCCGCTTTTCAAGAAAGATGTCGAGGCTGAGCAGCACCACAGGGAACGCGACAACTGAAAGTTTTCCCAGCAGCGCGAATAGAAATAGCAGCAGTGAAGCAAGGTACCAGGGTATTGTGCCGCGCTCCCTGTATTTTAGATATGCGAGCAGAGAAGCCAGCACGAATGCCGCAGCGACCAAATCTTTCCGGCTCGAAATCCAAGCCACCGCTTCGACGTGCACGGGATGAACAACAAACAACGCAGCGGAAGCAATTGCAGTCAGCCGCTGCCGTGTCAGCGCAAGTGCAACGAGGTACACAAAACCGGCAACAACGCCCGCCCAGACATTACTCGATAAGTGAAACGCGTAGGGGTTCAATCCTGCGATCGCATGATCGAGCATGTACGAGAAGATATGCAGAGGCGAATAGTTGAGATAGTACGGATTGGACAGGATCTGCCTAATGTATTCCAAGGTGACGCCCTGGATCCATTCGTTGCCGACGACGTACTGCGGATCGTCGATTCGAAAAAAGCCGAGGTGCAGATCGGCCGCGTAAAGAGCTGCCGTTGCAAGGATGCACAAACAAAAGATTCCGGTGTTCAGTTGCCATGGCCCAGCCAGTACCGCCGAGTGGGCACGCACGTCCGAACATGGTTTGGCCGATGTAAGACGCTGTTTTTTAGCAGCAGAATGCTGAGGTTTTTTGGTTGCAGCCACGAAGCCGATTTCTATCTCGGGTGGATTTTAGCCGGCGTTGGCAGTTCGGGACACGAAAATTGGTAATCCGATTTCCTCGAAAGCCGATTTTTCTGGGGAACTGCTTGCGTTTCGAGTTCGTTTGAATATCCGTGGCGCTTCGCTGTCTCATATCTATCTCCGAACTTCTTATGCATCTGCGTTTCGTAATTTCTCTCATCGTTGCGGCGCTCAGCACTCCGGCAATTTTCCCGCAGGGAACGAATCAGCCGACTGTGGACGACCTTGTCGCAAAGAACATCGAGGCCAAAGGTGGTGCGACTGCGCTAAACAATCTTCAAACACTGCGCGCAGCCGGCAAACTGATCGTGCCCTTCCAGGGCCAGGTCGAGCTTGGCTATCTCCAAACAAGAAAGCGCCCCGATGAGGTGCGCACTGAGGCTTCGCTCCAGGGCATGACGCAAATCGAGGCGTATGACGGCAAAGAGGGATGGAAGGTTTCGCCATTTTTCGGGCGCAAAGATCCGGAGCGCATGTCCGCCGATGACGTGAAAGCATTGGTGGAAGACACCGAGATGGGCGGGCCGTTGGCCGATTGGAAAACAAAAGGGAGCACAGTCGAATATCTTGGAACCGAGGATGTCGATGGGACGCCCGCGCACAAACTGAAAGTCGTGCGAAAGAACGGCGACGTCAGTTTTGTCTATTTGGATCCTGACCACTTCCTTGAAATCCGAATCGTGACGCAACGAGTGCGACACGGCGCGCACGAAGAAGTCGAAACAGATCTCGGCGATTACGAAAAAGCCGGCGGCGTGTTTGTTCCGACCTCAATCCAGGTTGGACGCAAGGGCGCGCCCGACAAACAAACCGTCGTCATCGATAAAGTGGAAGCCAATGTGCCGGTGGATGACACGATATTTCATTTCCCCGGTCAAATACCTGTCTCCCAACCACAGCGTTGAGCGTCCGCAACACCGAATTAGCACCTCTATGAATTTCGCACGTAATGCTTTTGAAGTGCGATGCGTTCTCGCATCGCTTTTTGTCTGCGCCATTCCTGTCTATGCAGCTGACGCTCCATTTAGTTCGGCGAGCATTTCGGGGTTAGGTGCGCGCAACATTGGATCGGCGGCGATGAGCGGACGAATCTCGTGCATCGCAGGAGTGCACGAACCATCGGGTAAGACCACACTGTTTGTGGGTGCAGCCAGCGGCGGTGTTTGGAAATCGGATGACAATGGAACACGTTATCGCCCGATATTTGACGAGCAGCCTGTGCAATCGATCGGCGCTATCGCGCTCGATCCGAAAAATTCGAAGAACGTCTGGGTCGGCACCGGTGAGCCATGGACGCGCAACAGCGTGTCTATTGGCGATGGAATTTACAAGTCCACCGATGGCGGCGAAACATGGTCGCACGTTGGGTTGGATAAATCCCAGCGCATCGCGCGGATCATCGTTGATCCGAGAAACAGTAACACCGTCTTCGCCGCGGTGCCCGGCGCGTTGTGGAGCGATTCCCCCGATCGTGGTCTCTACAAAACAACCGATGGCGGCAAAACGTGGAACTTGGCCCTCACCGGAGCGAATCTTTCGACCGGCTGCACGGACCTCGTGGTCGATCCAAATAATCCCGACATCATGTTCGCAGCCATGTGGGATTTCCGGCGCAAAGGCTGGGAGTACCGCTCCGGCGGTGATAGTCCCACCGCGCCTTCCGCGAGTGGATTGTTTCGCTCCACCGACGGCGGCAACACTTGGACGGAGATCACGCCGGAAGCCAATAAAGGTTTCGCGCAGAAACCGTACGGTCGTCTCGCGCTGGCAATCGCGCCTTCCAATGCCAAGCGTGTTTATGCATTTGTCGAATCACCGGACAGCGCGTTGTACGTATCCGATGATGGCGGCATGAACTGGGAGAAGCGCGATAAGAGCCGATGGATGGTTTGGCGTCCGTTCTATTTCGCGAGATTGGTGGTCGATCCAAAAAATCCAGACCGCCTGTTCAAGCCCGATGGCTCGCTGATTGTGAGCGATGACGGGGGCAAAAGCTTTGCCGTCGTGGGCGGTTTTCAAGGCGCCCATGGCGACGCGCACGATGTGTGGATCGATCCGACAAACCCGCAGGTCGTGTTCGTGGGCGACGATGGCGGGATGTGGTACTCGTACAACGGCGGCAGCAAATGGTGGAAAGGAGAAAATCTGCCCGTGTCACAGTTTTATCACGTGAGTGTGGACGAGAACGATCCCTACCGCGTGTACGGCGGGTTGCAGGACAACAGTTCGTGGGTCGGCGATTCACAATATCCAGGTGGCATCACCAATCATCGTTGGGAAAACATGTTCACCGGCGATGGGTTCTGGATGTTCCAAGACCCCGCTGATCCTGACTACATCTACGCGGAATACCAGGGGGGCGAGATTGGCCGAGTCAATCGCAACACACATGAGGGTCGCAACATCAAGCCGCGACCAAATTACAATGAGAAACTGCGGTGGAACTGGAATACGCCGATCGCGCTTTCGCCTAACGAGAAGGGAACAATCTATATCGGCGCGCAATTTTTATTCCGTTCACGCGATCACGGCCAGACATGGGACCGCATTTCACCGGACCTGACCACGAACGATCCGGAAAAACAGAAGCAGGAGCAATCCGGCGGCGTGACGGTGGACAATTCGTCGGCGGAAATGCACACCACCATTTACTCGATCAGCGAATCGCCAAAACAAAAAGGGCTGATCTGGGCCGGCACGGATGATGGTAACCTTCAGCTCACACGCGACGGCGGAAAGACCTGGACCAACGTCATGGGCAATGTCCCCGGGTTGCCCAAGAATTCGTGGGTGAACTGGATTCAGGCCAGCAACTTCAATCCGGGCACCGCTTACGCCGCGTTTGATCGGCATACTTTTGGCGACATGGCGCCGTATGTTTTTAAGACTACGGATTTCGGCAAGACATGGACGCCGCTCGTTACACCGCAGGATGCGAAGAGTGTCCGTGGCTACGCACACGTGATCAAAGAGGATTTGGTTAAGCCCGATCTGCTTTTCCTCGGCACTGAATTCGGTTTGTGGGTTTCAATTGATGGTGGAAAAAGCTGGGCGCAATTCAAGGGCAACCATTTTCCTGCGGTTGCCGTTCGCGACCTGGCGATTCATCCGCGAGATAACGATCTGGTTCTCGCCACCCATGGCCGCGGCATCTGGATCGTCGATGATATCACGCCGCTGCGCGCGTTGACTCCTGACTTGTTGAAGCAGGACGTGGCGTTTGTGTCAGCGCGTCCCGTGCAACAGCGCATCGAAGGTCAGGGTGGATGGGCGAATGGCGACGCGGTTTTTGTTGGCGAGAATCCGCCAGATGCGGCCGTGATCAACTATTATCAGCGCGAGCGACATTTGTTTGGAAAAATGAAGCTCGAAATCTTGGATTCTTCCGGCCGCGTGGTCGATGAATTGCCGGCCAGCAAGCGACCGGGGTTGAACCGAGTGATGTGGACGATGCGGGCGAAGCCGCCGCGTGTGCCGCCTGCCGCGCAAGTTGCTTTTTCGGGAGTGCGCGGGCCGCGCTTGGTACCCGGTGATTACTCCGTACGCCTAACGAAGGCTGGCAAAGTTTACGACACCAAGCTGACTGTCGGGCTGGATCGTCGGGCGAAGTTCAGCCCGCCTGATCGCAAAGCGCAGTTTGATGCGGCCATGCGCGTCCACGCCTTGTTCGGCGACGAAAGCGCGCTAATGGATCGGATCATCGCATTGCGAAAGGAGCTCGCCCAAAGCGGCGCAGCGTTGCCGGAAAGCGATCCGCTTCGCAAGCAAATCTCGGATTTCGACGGCAGAGTCGACGCGATGCGAAAGAAAATCGTCGCCACGACTGAGGGCGGCGCAATCACCGGCGAAGAACGTTTGCGTGAGCATACTGATCAGCTTTACGGCGCAATCCTCAGTTACGAAGGAAAACCAGCCGCCTACCAGATCACTTACATCGATACACTCAAACGCGAACTGGACGACGTAACAAAACAATTCGACCAGCTCCTCACGCACGACCTGCCTGTATTAAACGATTCGCTCAAATCCAAAGGCCAACCGCCACTTGCATCGGCGCCAGCCAAGGTCGGCGCAAGCGATGCGACACCCAGCTCAAGCGGCGTCTTAGACGCCAGCACATCTCTTCCAGCCGATTCCCAAATCTCCTACTGAGACTCTTGGGTTGCCGTTCCTAGCATCCGACCCGCTAGTTGGCGATGTGACTGTAGGCTGTAGGGGAAGCTGACAGGTTCCCCTACCGCAAAGAGATCGCGCAATACGCGTCGGGCAAAATCATTTCCGATTGCGAATGGACTCACGGAGCGTCGAGACGTCCACGCCACGCTTTTCCAGTGCGCCGATCAGAGCGCTCGAATCCTCCTCATCAAGCTGCGTATTCGCAGCCGCGCCTCCGGGACCTGCGAAACCGAAAACCACCCTCATTTTTTTGCGTCTATCTGACGCTCCGGGGAGAACAGCAACATAAGCGACAAGATCGAGATTGAGAACCGTTCCGCTGGGAAGGCTCACAAGATTGTTCTTCATGGTTCGGATTGTCAGACTTGCGATCTATTCGGCAACAGAAAAGTTCTACCCCGGTCGAATGATCGAGTGAATTGTTGTTGCCGTGGCTCACGAGTTGAAAAGCGCTCTTAATGAGTTTGTTCGCTTCGCGCAAACACTGCGCGGAGATGAGAAGAGCGAGGCGCAAACTTTCCTCGATCATTTCTTTCGCGCACTCGGCCACGACGGCGTGATTGAAGCAGGCGCGACGTTTGAATTTCGAGTAGCGAAGAAGCCCGGTTCACCGCAGCTCGAATTGGTTGTAGCCGGGAACGGTGATCCCGGCAGGGCTCATCGTGCCAAAGGCGGAAAGAAGTTCGCTGATCTTCTCTGGCCTGACCGAGTGCTAATCGAGATGAAGTCGCGCGGTGAGAAGCTGGAGAAGCATTACGATCAAGCATTCGACTATTGGACCCACATCGTCCCGAAAGTGAAGGCGCACGTCGAAATAACGATATGTCTCAAGCGGATGCCGAGCGGTGGTCTTCACGAGGTTCTTCGCGACTTTGTCGAGCGATCAGAAGGTTGGGAGTTTCCGAAAGTGGAGTCGGAAGAGTATCAACGCCACCACGGCAGCAAGGCTGGGTTTGTAGTATGTTTGCGAAAGGGCGATTTAGAACCTGCCGCCGTAGCCATTGCAAACCTTGATCCGAAACATCCCGCCAGCTTTCGCATCCCTAATATTGTTCCACGAGAATGTTCGAGTCTGACGTTGGATCAATACAATGCAATCGGACTGGCATTTGCGAGCGATTTCCGCAATTGGCTTAAGCGGGGTCCGTCTCGCGGAACTGTAGAAATTGTAGGACCGAACAGAACGCTGGCAGACATCATACCGGGGGAGAAAAGCCGGAGATTTTTTGAAGCGTGGCTCCGTACTCCCACGCCCACAAGTCATCCAAGCGATCTTTACCAACTAGATCGATTTATTTGTCACCTTTTTCGCCATCGGGGAGCAACGCGCACTTGGGAAATTGGACATTACTTGGTGGAGGACCGTCGCTGGGAACCTAAAACCGCACGATGGGTAGTTGCGCGAATTGAAGCAGGCCTAGAGCTGCTTCGAGTAAATCGAAGGTTTCGTTAAGACCGTTGAACTCGACTCCGTCAACCCAGCCATCCTCGCTTGAGGAATTGGAAGCTGTTCTTACCCAGACGCTAGATCATACGATCTATCTTGCGAAGCATGCATTTAAGCACGTTACCCTAACGAATCAGGGCCCACAGAGATTTTGCATTGCACCGCTCGTGATTAAGGCAATGCACAAAGCCCATGCTCTCAATGTCCTAGTTAAAGAAGGACTGATTGAGGAAGCGGAAACCATTTTGCGGATTCTCATCGAAGTAAGCTTTGTCGTCTGCGTGATCGCTAAAGATCATAAATTCGTGTCGCAATACGCGAGGTCGGCATATGTGCAGAAGAGGCGCGAGCTCCAAAACATTTATCGGGGAACCGAGAACTCCCATCACCCATTCTGACTGGAGATCAGGTGCGGCAGCTTGGTGAACAGATCATCAACTTGGGAGGCCAAATCGAAAAATTAAACGCGAAGGCGATTTCCATAAAGGAATACGCGGAAAAATCAGGACTTTTGGCAATTTATTACATCAACTATTCGAGATTATCGTCCAGTGTTCATTCCGGCCCCGAGGATCTTGAACGGTTTATGAAGAAAGATGCGCAGCGGAAGCTGCTGGCGATCGGGCCACCAGATCCAGGTCGGCCAGATGTGCTTCTGTGGGTTGGAATCGAGACTATGGTTAGAATATTGAAAGCGGCTTCCGAGACATTTGGATTGTGCATCATCGGTTTAGACAAAGTGGAGGGCTTCTATCGCGGGATGAGTGCGTTGATGATGAGGGAGATGAAAATAATCTAAGTGCTATTTTGGCATATTGGGCGAAACACATTCGGTTGATTCTGCGGAACGCTGGGGATTAACCTCTCGCCAAGGAATGGAGCGCAAGCCTGCTGTCGCGGTTGTTTTTCACCACATCGGTCCTTATCACGATGCGCGGCTGAATGCGGCGGCTGAGCGGCTATCAGTCACCGGTTTAGAATGGTCGGCTAAGGCACAGGATGCGTGGGGCGCAGCTGACTCGCCTGCGCGGTATCAAAAGTTTTCAGTCTTCGCGGAAGCGACGGAGCAGCACCCGGGAAAGACAGCGCTTCAGCGAGCGTTCTCGACGGCGTTGGAGCAGACGAATCCTGGTGTAGTGGCAGTCAACGGCTGGAATAATTTTGGATCACAAATCGTCGCGAATTGCTGTGTGCGCCGCGGAATTCCCATGGTGGTGATGTCTGAGAGCTCTCGCCATGATGAATCTCGCGTGTGGTGGAAGGAAATGATCAAGCGTCGGTTTGTTAGTCTTTACTCTGCCGCGCTCGTCGGCGGTCAGCGTCACGTCGAGTATCTGGTCGAACTTGGAATGCCGGCGGAGCGGATTTTCACTGGGTACGATGTCGTGGACAGCGATCATTTCGCCAAGCGCGCCGCCGAAATTCGAAATTCGAAATTCGAAATTCGAAGAAAATACGAGCTGCCCGAAAATTACTTTCTTGCCTCCGCGCGCTTCATCGAGAAAAAGAATCTCCCGAGGCTCATCCGGGCTTACGGCGAATATCGCCGGGTATCGGAGGTCAGAAGTCAGGAGTCAGAGATCAGCAGAAACGCCGCGTGGGATCTTGTGCTGTTGGGTGACGGGCCGCTCAAATCTGACCTCTGTCGTCTGATCTCCGACCTCTGTCTGAACGGCCACGTGCATCTACCGGGCTTCAAACCGTACGGTGAGCTGCCAGTTTACTACGCCTTGGCAAACGTGTTCGTGCATGTGAGCACCACTGAGCAATGGGGCTTGGTTGTGAATGAAGCCGTCGCATCGGGGTTGCCGGTGATTGTATCGGAGAGGTGCGGTTGTGCGCCAGAGCTCGTGCAAGGCAACGGGTTCTCTTTTGATCCATTCGATGAAAAGGAGCTGGCCGAGCGACTGCTAGAGATGGCTTCTCTGTCGGAAAACGAACGAAGAAATCTCAGCGATGCCAGTTACAGAATTTCTGCGAACTTTGCGCCGGAACGTTTCGGCGAGGGCTTGGAGCGCGCAGCGCGAGTGGCGCTGACGCATCCGCGAAAGGCTCCGCTGGTGTGTCGCATCCTGGTAAGATTGCTGTAGGAATCGCGCGCCAATGCACGTTTAATCAATGTTCTGACTAAAGCCATGTCATAAATTGGATTGTCATGTTGAGCGGAGTGCTGCAACGAAATGCGAGGCATGAGGCCAGGCTTCAAACATCTCTGGCTGCTGTTGTATCGAGCTGCCGATCAGTTGGGCGACGGGATTGAAAGCCTCGTCTCGTGGATTTCGTCCGCTGCGTTGCAGTCTCGAGTTCGCTCGGAATGACAGAAAAAATCCGAGAAACTTTGCTTCGCTCAAAATGACATTATTAGATGCCTCTTAAGGGCGGCCGTCACTCCCGCGTCCAACGCACATGAAAGTCGGTTTCTTGGTCAGCAGCGTTTCCCGCAAAGCCGGCGGACTGTTCCAGAGCGTCCGCGGACTTGCCAAAGCGGTAGCGTCCACAAACGCGAATGTGCGCGTGTTTGGTATCACCGATGAACAGAGTGCGGTCGATTTGCAGGAGTGGCGTCCGCTTTCGGTGCAGACGTTTCGTCCGCAGTTGCGCGCGTGGAGCTACTCACACCAGCTTGTGCCTGGCATGCTCGGCGCCGATCTCGACATTCTATCCGTCCACGGTTTGTGGAAATATTGCTCGATTGCTTCACATGAATGGCATCGACGGACCGACGGGCCATATGTCGTTCATCCGGAAGGAATGCTGGAAGCATGGGCACTGCGAAATGCGCGTTGGAAAAAACGATTCGCTGCGCTGCTTTATGAAGGTCAGCATTTGCGGGACGCGGCGTGCCTGCGTGCGTTGTGCGAAGCGGAAGCACGATCGATCCGCGCCTACGGACTGCGCAATCCGATTTGCGTGATTCCAAATGGCGTTGATTTGCCGGAGCTAACGCCCAACTTAGCATCGCCAGATCAAAGCCGTCCATTTTCAGAATTCGCAGGAGGTCGGAAAGTCCTGCTTTATCTCGGCAGACTTCACCCGAAGAAAAACGTGGCAAACCTGATCCGCGCGTGGAACGAAATGTTCAACCCTCAGGCTTGCAAAAGCGATTCTTGGGTACTTGCAATCGCCGGATGGGATCAGGGCGGGTACGAAAGCGAACTCAAGCTGATCGCGGCCGTGCCTTCGGTCGTGTTCCTCGGCCCGCGGTTCGGCGCGGAGAAAAACGAATGCTATCGTTCTTGCGACGCATTCATCCTGCCGTCATTGAGTGAAGGGCTTCCCATGACAGTGCTTGAAGCATGGGCGCATGCGAAGCCCGTACTGATGACGCCTGAGTGCAATCTGCCGGAAGGTTTCCAGGCGAATGCAGCGCTGCGAATTGGAACGACTCCGAAGGAAATTGCCGCCGGCTTGAAACAGCTGGTTGACAGGAGTGATCACGACCGAACCGAGATGGGCAATCGCGGGCGGGCTCTCGTAGCAACACAATTTTCATGGCCACGAATCGGCGAGCGGATGCTGGCAGTTTATGACTGGGTGCTCGACGGCGGGGCGCCACCGGCGACGATCAGGCTTGACTGATCCTCGCATCGGAGGTCAGAAGTCAGAAGTCCGAAGTCGGAGGTATCAAGCGATGACTAGCGAACCGAACAAGCGCGTCAATTCTGCCAAAGAGTTGGAAGTCTATAAACTCGCGTATGAGCTTGCTATGGCGATTTTCGAGTTGACCAAGCGTTTTCCAGCTGAGGAGACGTTTGCATTGACCCCGCAGATTCGGCGTTCGTCCCGATCGGTCTGTCTCAATCTGCGTGAGGCGTGGGCGAAGCGCCGGTATGAGGCGCACTTTGTCAGTAAACTAACAGATTGTGATGGTGAAAATAGCGAGACAGATTCCTCGCTCGATTTTGCTAAAGACTCTGAATACATCTCCGCGGACGAGCATCAAATGCTGACTGCCAAATGCGCAGAAATTGGGCGGATGCTTGGACGAATGTTGAAGAAGTCACAATCGTTCTTGATCGCTGAATTGTCTGACATCTGACTTCTGACTTCCGATATCTGGTAACAACATGCTGGACGTTGAGCAAAATCGTCGGACCAGAAAATACTCATCGGGCGAGATGACGCGCCGTGTGCTATGGACGCTTGCGCAGCCGCTTTTCCGGTTCAGTCCGCGGCCGTGTTTTGGTTGGAGGCGATTTCTGCTCCGCTGTTTCGGAGCAAAGATTGGTCGGAGCGTGAATGTATATCCGTCGGCAACGATTTATTTTCCGTGGAACCTCGAGGCGGGAGATGAAAGCGCGATCGGTGAACGGGCGTTTATTTATAATCTTGGCCCTGTGACGCTCGGTCCGCGCGTGACGATCTCGCATCGCGCACATCTTTGCGCGGGAACACACGATCATACCAAACCTGATTTTCCGCTGTTGCGTCCGCCGATTGTGATCGGCTCCGAGGCGTGGATTTGTGCGGATGCGTTCGTGGGCCCAGGTGTCACAGTGGGCGAGGGAGCAATTGTTGGTGCACGGGCAGTGGCGATGAAGGATGTGATGCCTAGGAGCATCGTTGTCGGGAATCCCGCGCGCGAAAGCAAGAAACGCGAGATCACTCAATGAGCGAGCGATCCGACGCGCAGGCGCATTTATCGGTACTTGTCCCGGTTAAGAATGAAGCCGCGAATTTGCGCGACTGTCTCGCCAGCGTTTCGTTTGCCCGAGAAGTCGTGGTGGTCGACTCGGGGAGCACAGACGACACGCAAGCAATCGCCGAGGCGGCCGGGACACGGGTTGTGCAGTTCGCGTGGAATGGAAAACTACCGCGCAAGAAGAATTGGGCGTTGGAAAATATTCCGTGGCAACATGAGTGGGTACTGATTATCGACGCAGACGAACGCATCCCACCCGAGCTGGAACGCGAAATTCGCGAGGCTATTCGCCGTTCCGACGTCGCCGGATTTTATCTGAATCGCCGGTTCTGGTTTTTGGACGGCTGGATAAATCATTGCGGCTATTTTCCGAGCTGGAACCTGCGCCTGTTCCGGCATCGGCTTGGCCGATATGAACAAATCGAAATCGCCGAGAATATTCGCTCTGGAGATAACGAGGTGCACGAGCATGTCTTGCTAAATGGCCGCGCCGAATACCTGTGGCCACCGATGGAGCACTACGCGTTTCCAGACATTGCCACGTTCGTTGAGAAACATAATCGCTATTCGTCGTGGGAAGCGGCCGCTTCCACACAGGTGAGTGCGACACGTGAAAAATCGTTGCGGGCCACGCCCTTTGGAACAGCGCTGGAACGCAAGCGCTGGCTAAGGAAACTCGCGAAGGCGACTCCATTTCGCCCCAGCTTGCGTTTCCTTTATCATTACGTCTGGAGACACGGTTTCCGTGACGGCTACCGCGGTTGGATCCTCTGCCGTTTGCTTGCGCGGTACGAGCGAATGATCGTAGTCAAAGAGCGCGAATTGACGAAGCAGGCAACCAAATCCGCAGTTTTGTTGTAGGGCGACTATGTCAGACGCCGATCATCAGAAGTTGGCGTTTGACACCAACGCCCTACAATTTCATTTCCCGCATGTTCTTTGGGCTCCACCACGCGCCTGCAGCCTACATACCCTCGACCAGGATCATGTTTGTCCTCGCCGTGCGGTGCCGCATCTTGCGCGGCTCGCGATACTCTTCACAATTGAGCCACTCTTTGGCGCGCTGCGCTGATTCGAACTCAAGCACAACGATGCGCTTCGGTTGCCAATCGCCTTCGAGCACTTCGGTTTTGCCGCCGCGCACAATGTATTTGCCGCCGTACTTTTTCACGGTCGCGCCGGCTAAATTCTTGTATTCCTCATAGCCGACTGCGTCGAGAATCTCAATTTCAACAATGACGT
Organism: Verrucomicrobiota bacterium; assembly: GCA_046725275.1. Classification (GTDB taxonomy): domain Bacteria; phylum Verrucomicrobiota; class Verrucomicrobiia; order Chthoniobacterales; family UBA10450; genus Udaeobacter. The sequence goes on along the minus strand of JBKOYE010000165.1, from coordinate 7,637 downwards.
AAGCGGACATGGCGCGGGTTAAACAGTCGAAGAGTTGAAGTGTTGACGCGGAAAAATTCTAATGGCCGTTATGGCTGCGATCTTTTGCGGCAAGCTCGGGAATTTTCCTTCGGCGCCGCAGTCGCAACCAGTTGTTCCAGGTTTTGCGCAAGCTATCGCGCGGAGTCTGGTATTGCTGATTTAGTTCGTTACTCTTGATGATTTGGGCGAGAATTCCTCTGACCGAAAAATCATCGGTGTTAACGATCGTATAAGCTGTTCCAACAGCAGCAGCGTGATGCGCATCGCTGGCGGCAGTCATGGGTAGACCACGTATCTGCGCGTATTTGAACGCATACCGGTTGTAGCGCCGAAGGGTGGTTGCCGCATTGAAAACCTCGATCGCATCGACGGGCAGCGTCTCCAGTGTGGCGAAGCGAATTCCGGCACGGAACAAATCGTAGGGATGCGGCGGAATGGCCAGGCCACCGCGCTCATGAATGATGTCGCAGACCTCGCGCGCGGGTTTTCCTTTCAGATACGGGAGTTCGGCACCGATGCAGAGGAGGTGACCGTCAGCGGTGGTGACCTCGACTCCCGGGAGAATGAGAAAATCGTTCACAGGCATTCCGTCGAGCCGCATCAGGCCTTTCTCAAGAAGGTAATTGACTGCGTCACACGTGTTGTGATCGGTTATCGCAATGCCGCTCAAACCTTTGGCGCGCGCCGCCGCAATCAAATCTTCCGGGCTGGAAATCCCGTCGCCGGAAAAGAACGAATGCGTGTGCAGATCGATGTTAAGCGGCATGTCGACAGGTTTGAAAATCGCTACACGAGCTCTTCAACAAGAATGCCTGCTTCGGTTTCGCTTTCCTTCTGAATACGATTGAACTGGTGATCGTAAAGACGGCGATAGTATCCGGACTTATCCAGTAACTCGGCGTGTGTCCCGATCTCCTTAATCCGGCCGGAATCCATGACGATGATCTGATCGGCGGACAAGACGGTGGAGAGGCGATGCGCGATGGCAATGACGGTGCGTCCAGCAGCGAGTTTTGCCAATGCCTTTTGAATTTGCTGTTCCGACTCGGAATCTAGCGACGAAGTCGCTTCGTCGAGCAAAAGAATGGGAGCGTTCTTCAGAATAGCGCGTGCGATGGCGAGACGTTGCTGCTGGCCGCCGGACAGGAGGCATCCTTTGTCGCCAATCACAGTCTCGTAGCCCTTTGGCTGAGCCATGATAAACTCGTGCGCATAAGCAGCCTGTGCGGCCTCATAAATTTGCTCCTGCGTCGCATCCAGCCGGCCGAACTGGATGTTGTTGAAGATCGTGTCGTGAAAGAGGAATGTCTCCTGCGTGACCAGCCCAATCTGATCGCGCAACGATTTTTGCGTAATCGACCGCAGGTCCATCCCATCGATTTTCACTGCGCCCGAAGTGGGATCGTATAAGCGCAGGATCAGCGAGAGAATGGTGCTCTTGCCAGCTCCACTGGCCCCGACCAGCGCGAACGTTCTTCCAGGCTCAATACGCAGAGTGACGCTCCTGATCGCGTCCCTGCGAGTATTTGCGTAGCGGAACGTGACATTTTCAAAATCAATTCGCCCCTGAGACGATTTCAGAGCAACCGCATCCGGCGCATCCTGCACGGTTGGTTTTGAATCAAGGAGCGCGAAAATCGCGCTCGTGGCGGCGATGGATCGCTGCATGACGATATGAATCCTGCTCAGCGTTTTGATTGGGTCGTAGAGAATGAAAATTCCTGAGATCAGCCCGAAGAAACGGCCGACGCTCAGGTTTGCGGCGTAAACGTAAAGCAACGCCATTCCGACGCCGATGGCCGCGATGAACTCAACCAGCGGGCCGACCGCTTCCATCGAGCGGATCATGCGCATCATCTGCGAGAACTGCATTTGATTACTGCGTTTGAACTCCTTTTCCTGGTGCGCCTCGCGCGCGAAGGACTTGATGACGCGAATACCGGCAAACGTTTCCTGCATCGTCACCACCATTTGTGCCATACCTGCCTGTTCGTTTTGCACAGCCCTCTTGGCGCGTCGCCCGTAAATGCGGAGCGGCAACAAACAGGTTGGAAAAAGAACCAGGGTGACCAACGTGAACTTCCAATCCATCAGAAGCAGCACGCTGATTGCGCCTACGATGGTGATCGGTTGTTTGAAGACATCGCTGCTGACGCTGGTCAAAGCCATCTGCATGATGCGGGTGTCGTTGGTGATGCGCGACATTAAAAATCCCGACCGCATCTTGTTAAAAAAATCCATGGAATGGCGGACCATCTTGCTGAACAGCTGGACCCGAATATCTGAGACCACCCTGTTGCTCACCCACTGCATGCAATAGGTGCTGCCGTAGGAACAAAGGCTGCGCACAGTCATGATTGCCGGGATGGCCAGACAAATCAGAACAATGGAATTAATCTTTGGCCCAGTATCGAGCGCGTGAAGATTCGAGCCTATGCCCATCGACCTGGGGGCGGAACCTTGGAAGATTGTGCTGGTGACGCGGGCAATTGCGATAGGAAAAAGTGAGTTCACCCCGCCGTAAGCAAGCCCCAACGCCAGTCCCAGGATAAACCGCACCTTGTAAGGCTTAACGTAACCGTAAAGCCGCCGGTACGAGCCGGAAGCTTCGCGTACCGTTTGCCAGAGGGACTGCTTTTTCTTAGCCGGTTTTGCGCCGCTCATGAACTGTGCGCTGCCGCACGACACGACAGCAGCGAATCCATAGCACTAATCACCGCTTCAGTCGAGATTTCGCTCATTGTGAAGCGCGGCCGGATCGGTAAGAACTCGGTGACAGGCGTGTCTGATTTTCCCTGCAAAATCAATGCTCGACCTTCCCTGGGCCGCCAATGGAATGGGTTTGTCGGCCCGAACAGGATCACCTGCGGCGTATGTGTCGCCGCTGCAACATGCACGGGGGCCGAATCGACGGTCACGAGCAACCGCGCTTGCGCAATCAACGCTGCCAAAGTAAGCAAATCTGTCTTTCCAGAGAGATCGATGATTTCTTGCCGCGTGTGCGCTGTAATTGCCGCGACACGGGCTTGCTCGTCGGCGGATGGCCCACTCGTCAAAACAAGCTCGAATCCGTTGTTTTGGCTGAAGTGGTCAATGACCTCCACCCATCGCGCAACGTCCCACAGTTTTTCCCGGCGAGCCGAGCCGGGATGCAAAATCACGTAAGGTCGCGTGATTTTCCAATCACGCCGAAGCATGTCAGCTTTTGCGCGCGCCGTTCGCGGTAGATCGAGTTGCGGAGCGGAAGAGGCGGCATGGACGCCGAGCGGCTCAAGCAAAGCCAGATTGTAGTCGATCGTGTGCATATCCCGCACACGGACTCCAACAAGATCAGTGTAAAGCCGGGCACGCGTCTTAGACTGCTCGCGGACCCGGTACGAGGCAACGCGTTTCCGTGCGCCTGACAGGAGGGTCAAAAAAGCCGAACGATCGTTTCGCGTAAAGTCGATGCAATAATGAAATCTCTTGCCGGCGATAGAAGAAACCATCGCGACGTCCCGCAGATTGCGTCGCGTGATTAGAACGCGATCGACATTGGAGATGGCCGGTAGTAGTTCGGCACATTCGTTCGAAACCGCGAGGGTGATGTGCGCATCCGGATAATTCTCACGCAACGCCGCAATCGCGGGCGTGGTCAAAATCAGATCGCCGATTCGCTTGAGTTGCAGGAGAAGAATTTTCACAGGTGAGCGGCGGCTTTCCAGCCGCCGAGGCGACCTGAAGATCGCCTCTGCTTGAAAGAATCATCGCGCCATGCGCATCGCGGTTTCGTATGCGTCCAACAGTCGAGTTCGAAAATGGTCCCAGGTAAAATTGGCGACCACGCGACGTCTGGCGGCGATGCCCATTTTTTCCACGATTTCCGGATGCCGATACAAATGCTCCAGCGCCGCCGCAATTGCGCTCACATCTCCCGGCTTCACGATCATTCCCTCAATTCCATTGCGGACCACATCGCCCGCCTCGCGCGTGGTGATTTGCGGCAATCCGCACGCCGCCGCTTCATACGTGACTTTCGCGCTGCCTTCCCATTGTGAGGGAAAAACATGGATTGTCCCCTGGTTGAGATAATTCTCCGGGTCACGGACGAACCCGACGACGCGAATGTTGTCGCGCCAGAACTGATTTAGAAATGGCTTCGCTTCATCATGCACGAACCCAACTAGCCACAACTCGGCATCGGGTAGATTGAGACGATGCCATGCTTCGAGAACGTGTTGAATGCCTTTTCGCTTGATCAATGCGCCAGCAAACACTGCGCGAAATTTTTCCGGCCGCGGACTCGGCCTAAAGCGCTCCACGTCCACTCCGCGCGGCAGGTAGAACAGCTTTTCCTCTGGAAACCCGCGCACGCGAAACGTCTTCGCCGCCCTTTCGGATAACACGAGCAAAAGATCAGCGAGTTCGTACTCCTGTATGAAACGCTTCCGCTGGAGCAATAGTCGGTTTTTCCATCTCTCAAAGCTCGAACGATGCTCTGGCAGTGCAGGCATTTTCGGCCGCACGACCTTCTCTTTGCCACCATCGCGGTGCCACGTTGGGATCTCAACGATCGAGGGAATGCCGCGTTTTTTTGCAACTTTCAGTGAGCGCAAGCAGTCGCCCGACCAGCTGTGAAACAGATCGTAACGTCCTGTCTCCAGGTGCCGTGACGCAACCCAATCGAGATATTTCTTCTTTGCGCCGTAATAGTAAGGCCTATCAAGAAATGAGATCAGCCGCACGGGATGCCACCGCAGAGAATGGATCAATGAAGCTGGGATTTCCTTTTGCCGGTTGTCATACGCGATGGCTTTGCCGAGAAATCTGCCGCGATACGACGCGCGCAACGTTTCAAACGCATCCGTATCGAGGCCAGAACCGCCGATGCGGGCGAAGATCGAATACAACAACCGCCTGGGTAAGGTACGCGCCACAGGAGCGGGACAGATCGCTGGCGCAGGAGGATTTAGGGTTTCACCCAGCATTGGCCTACAAGTATTCTGGTAAACATTGGGCAAGTAAAGTTGTCATTCCGAGCGAAGCGAAGCGAAGTCGAGGCTGCAACGCAGCAGACAGAGTCTGCGAGGCCAGGCTTTCAATCCCGGAGCTTAGTCTGAAAGTGCGAGGGGGTCCCTCGACTTCGTTCGGGATGACAAAGAAACTTAGCATCGCTTTCGTTCGCCGCGGTTATTCGCGAAGCGGCGGCGCAGAATCTTACCTGAAGCGACTTGGGCGTGGAATCGCGGGAGCCGGCCACGACCCGCAGCTCATCGCCACGAATGGATGGCCCGAGGAGCAATGGCCATTTGGATCGATAAAACGGCTGGGCGCCACGTCCGTAATCGGGTTTGCTGACGAGCTCAAGCAAGTCCGACCGCAGCTGCACTGCGATGTTTTGTTTAGCCTTGAGCGCGTCTGGAACTGCGATGTCTACCGGGCCGGCGATGGAGTCCATCGCGCCTGGCTCGCGCGGAGGAAAAAATTCGAGGTCCCGTTGAAGCAATTTGTCCGCACCGCCAGCCGGAAGCATCGCGATGTGTTACAGTTGGAGGAATCGCTTTTTGTTAGGCGCAAGGCCAGGCGGGTGATCGCCGCTTCTCAAATGGTCGCAAACGAGATCATCGATTTTTACCATTATCCGGCGGACAAAATCGATCTCGTGCGTAACGGCATTCCGCTCGACAGATTCCGGTTCGATCCCGCCCTTCGCGAAAAATCTCGCGCGGAGTTGAAACTCAAACAGGATCAAATTGCCCTGTTGTTTGCAGGTTCGGGGTGGGAACGCAAAGGCTTGCTATTGGCAATCCAAGCGTTGGCGCTCTGCAAGAATAGCAAAATGCGGCTGCTGGTCGCGGGTCGAGGAGACGCGAGGCCGTACAAAACGACCCGCCTGCGTTTTTGGCGCGAGGAGCCGGTGCAATTTCTTGGCGAAGTTGCAGACCTTGTGGCGATTTACGCGGCTGCGGACATCTTCGTTTTGCCGACGATTTACGATCCGTTTTCCAACGCGTGCCTCGAAGCGCTGGCCTGCGGTTTACCGGTGATCACAACACGCGCCAACGGATTCAGCGAAATCGTTCAAGACAATGTCCATGGATCAATTGTTGAAGCTGCCGGCAATCTCATTGCTTTGCGTGACGCTATTCGCTTCTGGTCAGATGCCTCGCGCCGCGACGCAGCGCGCGCAGCGAATACCGAGCGCGCATCGCAGTTCGATATTTCAAAGAATGTTGCGCAAACACTCGAGATTTTGACACGCCTCGCCGTGTAGGGCGTTCTGCGTCAGACGCCATCCCATCGGCATTTCAGAGACGCCCTACAATTCCGGTGTCTTAAGTTGCTGTGGTGTCCGCTGTCCTCGGCGGATTGGCCGAATCAGATCAGCCAGAGAGCGCCGCATCTGCGTCCGGGAAAATCTGGAACACTTGATCGAGCCGCGAGATTTCGAAGATAGAGCGCACAGTTTCCTGCAAACCGGCCAGCATGAATTTGCCTCCGTAGCCTTCGACCTTTTGCATCGCCTCAATCAGCGCGGCTAGTCCGGCGCTGTCGATGTAACTCACGTCGGAAAGATCAACCACCAAACGTTCCGGTTTTTTCCCGATCATATCGTTAAGCAACGCCGTAACAGTAGGGGAGACGTGCAAGTCGATTTCGCCCTTCAGCGGAAGCACGTTGGAACGGCTCTGACGCTCCGTCGGAGCGGATGAGGAAGGCTCTTTTTTCATGTCACCGACAATTCGTTAATGGATCACCATCCGAGCGTGTCCATAATTGTTTCCACCTCTGACAGATCATCAATCAGAAAATCCGGGTCATGCCCTGCAAGCTCGTCGCGGCTCCATCTGCCGGTCGCCACTGCAATCGTGCGCGCGCCAAGCGCCTTCCCGCAGGCAATGTCGCGTGGCGTGTCCCCAATCACGTCGATCTCAGATGCCGCGAACTCGCGGCCATGCTTCTCCTTTGCGCGGGCGCGCGCGAAGCGCCCGAGCTCGTTTCGGTCGCGGTGATCGTCGGCGAACGCGCCGAACTCAAAAAAATGCCAGACCCCATAATGCTCAAGCTTAAGCTGCGCGCCACGGGAGACATTTCCTGTGAGTAGCGCGAGCACCACGTGCGGCCGCGATTTCAGCCGTTCAAGCAATTCGAGCACCCCGGGAAGTAGTTTGCCTTTCCGGCGCGGCAGTTCCGACGAAAGAAAATGCACGTAGCTGTCCAGGAACGCGCTCACGTTTTCGTGGGTCGCGGGGATTTTGTGCTTTTTCAGGATACTGACGACGATGCCCGAATCGGTCATGCCCGCCACCTCGATATCATGCAGATCATCGTCAAGTCCGAAGCGTTCTTTGAACGCAGACTTCAGTGCCTGCACCCCGGCGCCGCCCGAATGGATCAGCGTGCCGTCAATGTCGAAGAGAAGCAGCCGCTGTGGTGTCTTTGCCATGACGAATGAATGACGAAATCCGAATGACGAAGGACGAAGGAATGACGAAGGTCAAATGACAAAATTTCCTTTATCGAATGCGCTTCATTCAGGCGTCGTCATTCGGCCTTAGTTCGTCATTCGACATTCGTGCTTCGTCATTGCTGAAGGCAGACCGTGATTCGAACTCTCCCCCACGTCGGTTTGCCTC
>JBKOYE010000068.1:0-8974 GCA_046725275.1 Verrucomicrobiota bacterium | reverse complement strand
ACCGACGCGATGAGAGCGGTGCTGGTTCGACATTATCCGGTCTATCCAGTCTGCGAAAAATCCGGGCTACTCATCGGTTTGGTGCGCGGTCAGATGCTGTTTGAAGCGCAGGCGGTCGAGTTAAGTGCGCAGCCGGGCGAAATGGTTGGTGTCGAAACCGAGGAACGACTTACGACGCCCTGGTCGCGGAGCCTAAGATTCCGCCATCCATGGTTACAGGTAAATTTGTTCTGCGGCCTGCTTGCTGCTGTCGTGGTCGGATTATTTGAGCACACAATCGATCGGATCATTGCGCTGGCGGTGTTTCTCCCTGTGCTCATTGGTCAGGCCGCGAACACCGGGGTGCAGGCACTCGCGGTTTGTTTGCGCGGCATTACTTTAGGTGATTTGAGAGCGGGGAAAGAACGTCTGCTTCTGGTCAAGGAAGCTTTGTTAGGGACATTTAATGGCGCGCTGACCGGAGTCACAGGAGGCGTCGCGATGTTTATCTTTGCGAAAATGGTAAAGAGTCCCCAGGCACTAATGCTTAGCGTGGTGGTATTCCTTGCCATCACTATCAGCTGTTGTTTCAGCGGCGTAGCCGGAGCAATAGTTCCATTGGTTATGAAAAAATTGGGAGCTGACCCCGCAATGGCCTCGAGCATCGTCGTGACCACTTTCACCGACGTAGGTTGCCTGCTCGTTTTTCTCGGCCTGGCTGCCGTGATGATCTGAACTGATCAAGATTAGCGCTTGCTAAAAAAGATGGTCTTGCCGTCTGCGCTGCGTTATCAATCGCGCACTATGAAACAAAAACTTGTCGTATTGCTCGTCCTCACGTTCTCCATCTGGTCACCAGTTTTTAGCGCGCCTGACACCCCCGAAACGCGACGCAAAGAAGCCGAACGCTATCTTCAGGTTAGCCCGCCAAAGGCGCTATTTGAGGACATGGCTGACAAAATGGCGGCAAACATTCCGGCGGATCAGCGTGACCAATTCAAGAAATTGATGACTACTCAGGTGGATATTGCCGCTCTATCCAAAGCGATGACCGATGCGATGGTAAAAAATTTCACAACTGAAGAGTTGAAGGCGTTGGCCGACTTTTACGGCTCGCCCGTCGGAAAATCGGCGATGCAAAAATTTGGTGCTTACATGGCAGACATAATGCCGGTAGTACAGGCTGAGATCATGAAAGCCGCCTCAAAGATGGAGCACTGAGTTTGCGAATCAGGCGGTACGCTAGACGCAGGTGAAACGCGATCTGCGGGCGCGTTGCAAATAACCGAGCTTTGCCGCTGATGTTTGGCCCTCCGGTGATTCCTTCAGCCATCGTCTTCGGAGAAGTCGATCCACCTTAGGCACAACAATTATTCCCAGCCGATTTGACGACCTTTGTTTTATTCTTCGAGCCAGCTCACCAGCACAACTTTCCGAAACATTGCAACGTTCAAGCCGATGAAGAAATTTGTCGCGTTCATCGCGAGTCGCCAAGCGTGTTAGTGGGAAGCAAGTATTTTCTGGACAAGCGCCTGGAAGCGCGAGTCGGCGCGAATTGAATCCCATACTGGTTCATCTTTATAGAAGGATCCGATGGCTCCCGTTGCTAAGCCCCGTTCCAGCCATGAAAGCGCCATCTCCTTCTCGTTCAAGGTTGCATAGATTTTCGCTATTAAATGTGCCTGGCTCAAGGTCGCGTCTGATATCCCTTCCAACTCTTTAATTATTTGTAGGGCTTCTGCGCGCTTCCCTTGCGCAGCGTAAATCATTCCCACATCGTAAATCAAAATGGGGTCGCCATCCCTGGTTTGTTTGGCTTTTTCCAATTCCGTCAGCGTTTCGTTGAACAATTTGTTTTGGATGTACACACCGATCTCCCACGTGGTGGTAAACGGTGGGCCCAATTCATTGGCCTGCCGGAGCAACTCGAGGGCTTTGGGATAATCTCGTTTGAGATGGTAAGGCATCGCGGTCTGGCGTGCGATAATTGGTGAAAGCGGATCGAGTTCGCGAGCTTTCAACATCTCCTGCAGGCTTTCATCGAGATGCCCCTGCCGCATGAGGGAAAATCCCAAATAGCTATGGGCTAATGCCAAACTTGGACTGAGTTCGATGGCACGGTGCAGTTCCCGATCACCCAATTGGAAATTGGATGGCGCGAATGCGATGTTGGCTAGCGCTAATGCGGCGTGAGCTTCCGCCAGGTTCTCATCAAGCACTATTGCTTTGCGCGCCGCCTCTTCGGTCTTACTCGCACCGTCAATGGGTGCAATGTAGCCGTAAGCGCCAAGATTCGCATAGGCGTCAGCAAAGCCCGCGTAGGCTAGCGCGTAGTTGGGATCTTCGTCTATTGCCCTCTCATAGTAGCTTATGGCAGTAAGGAGATCTTCGCGGGTGCGACGTTGGGCAAACGAAAGTCCCTGCATGTAATACTGGAAAGCTTTGATGTTCTCCGTTAGGCGCTTTGCAAGCTGCTGACGCTCGGCTCCGCTCAACTTCAAGCGCAATTTGTCCGAAATCTCTTTCGCGATCTCTTCCTGCACCGCAAATACGTCGGCGACTTTGCGATTGTATTGTTGTCCCCACAGCTCCGTTCCATCTGAAACGTTCACTAACTCTGTTTGGATCGTCAGGTTGTCGCCTTGCTGCAGTAATCTGCCCATTACCACGGCCCCCACGCCGAGGTCGTGTCCAACCTTTCGCGGATCGACCTCTTTACCCTTATATTGAAACACCGTGCTGCGCGCCATCACCCTCAGTTGGGATAGCTGCGACAGGCTATGGATGATGCTTTCTGTGATACCGTCAGACAGATAATCAATGTCTGGGTCACGGTTCTGATTGTCGAATGGCAGCACGGCAACGCTTTTCTCGAGCATCGCCGGATTCGAAGCAGATTCGACAGCCCGAGGCGTACGCAGAGAATGAAAAATGAGGAATGCAGACGCGCCGAGAACAAGGATGGCGGTGGATGCGATGGCTAAGGAGATACGGCGCACACTGTTTGCGTGCCCGGAGCAACCTCGCAATCTCGCTGCCAAATCGTGTATGCCAGGCCGGCCCGTCGGCTCCAGCGCAAGCATCGATTTAAGCAGCGACCTCAGACGAGCTGGAACATGTGCCACTTTAAGTTGTTCGGTGGGAAGTGCGGCCGATTTTTGAGCCCGTCGAATTTCCTCAATGTTCCGACCGGCAAATGGTGTGTTGCCGGTAAGCGCAAACCAGAGCGTGGCACCTAACGAGTAGATATCGGAGCGAACATCGAGCGGCCTGCTTTCGAATTGCTCAGGGCTGGCGAAATTCGGTGTGCCGACGAATTCACCGTGAGTGATATCCATCTCTCCTCCTGCGTTCACGACCGCCTTGGCCAAACCGAAATCGATGATTTTTACTTCTACCTCAGGCGCTCCAGAGTTACCGACCTTAAGCATGATGTTGCCGGGCTTGAGGTCACGATGGATCAAACCTTGAGCCGCGGCAGCGTTCAACGCGTGCGCGATTTGATTCGCAATTTCTAGAACCAGTTTTGGATCTAGCGGACCATGTCTTCGCACACGAGTCTCCAAGGTTTCGCCCTCGACCAATTCCATTGCGTAAAAACAGCGGGTCCCATCGGGCGCAGCGCCAAAGTGATAAACGGCGGCCACATTCGGATGCCGCAATGCAGCCGCGGCGCGAGCTTCGCGCAAAAAACGTTCACGCACAGCTTGTGAGTCCCGATGGGCCGAGACTGTTGGCGTTTCGATTACCTTCAGAGCAACTTTGCGACGTAATACTTTGTCCCTGGCGAGATAGGTGACTCCCATACCGCCGCGACCGAGTTCCCAGTAAGAACCATCTGCGCGTCGTTCGATCTCGAAATCACCGAAGACTAAGGCAGACGGTTTGGTTTGGAAGAGCGTTTCGTTTAAGCTCCTAAGCAGACAAGCAACGCAGTCGCCTCTTGTGTTCAAACGCTCGCCACATACCGAGCAAACTGCGACGGATGCAAGACCCGTTTCCATGTCGAAACTCCCTCAACTGTTCGTTAACACACGCAGCAACTCGTGGAGCTTCTTGGAGCCGCTTCAATAACACCAGTTGCTGTCACTTCGGAGAAAAGATCACGACGACCTCAGTAGCACTACTATGGCACGTCTTTTTTAATCTTCGGTTAACACCTGGATCAGCTCGCGCAACTCTTCGTCGACTTCCGTTTCAGTATGCACCGTTCGACGGACCTCAGCGCGCAACGCTTCCAGATAACGGGCACGCAACCTGGTGACATGGCTCCGAAGTGTTGACTCTGCTATTTTCAGCCGATCCGTCAGTTCAGCATAAGTTGGAAGCCGGTCCGCGCCGCCGGCAACAAAGATCCTCAATTCTTTGAAGAGCTTCTCCTTGGACTCACCTTTGTAATCTGCCGAAAGCCTTTCCAATCCAGCGGCGAGCAGCGCTTCCGCCCAGCTACGATCAAACAGTCGATCTTCACTGCTCGCGTTGCTGTGAGTTTGGAAAAGTGATTCCGCCTCCTTGGCCAAGTCTTCGTGGAGGGGCAGAAACTCATGTCCGCCACCACGTTTAAGCGCGCGTGCATGGTCCGCCTCGTGCGTAAGGAAATTTTTTACGGAGGCGAGGAGAAATGAACGGAACTTACCTTTCTGCCGGTCGACGCGAGCGTAAATTTTGTGTTCCAGCAGGTAAGCGAAAAAGCTCTGCGTGAGATCCTGCGCATCGTGCACAGTGTACCCGCGGCTGCGCACGAAACTGTACAGCGGCGCCCAATAGGTTTGGCAAAGCTCCGCCAGTGCGGCCTGCGAAATTTCCGATTCGGCCTGGCTTTTGCCGGCCGCGAGCACCACGCTCCAGTGGGTCGAAGGAAACAAATCCCTCCGAGTGTCCCCGTTCCGCACCAGCGTATTCACCTTAACGGTCTGTACCAACACTGCAGAAGAAAGCAAGCGACCGAAAAAAGTAAGATTTCGTGCAGCACGCGCTCCGGAATCCGTTTGTTAAGAGGAAACCCAATTATCAGAAACCAAAGGAAGAACATGATTTTACTAACTGAACTCAAAGATAAAACGGCAAGTGTTGCTCCGCTGCTGACTGCAGCGATGACCTTGATGTTACTACTGTGTTTCTTTGCGCCCAGTGGCTCCGGCGGCACGAACGATGGCGTCCTGAATTTGAGCAAGACGCCTTTATTCAAATCGCAGCCTACGATCATTATATTCGATGCTCCGGGCGCGGGTACAGGGCCCGGCCAAGGCACACTAGCGTTCGCTATCAACCCGGCAGGAACGATCTCAGGACGATACGCCGACGCGGGCGGTGCGATTCACGCAATCATCCGCAGTCCGGACGGCTCAATCATCTCGTTCGATGCTCCGGGTGCGGGTACAGGCAACCGACAGGGCACTCGGCCTTTCAGCATCAACCCGGCGGGTGCAACGGCGGGCTACTTCAATGACGCGAGTGGTGTGTTTCACGGTTTCTGGCGCACTACTAACGGTGTAATCACGACCTTCGACATCCCTGGTGCAGGCACAGGTCCGGGCCAGGGTACATTCGCTGGGAACCTCAATCCGGCGGACGCGATTGCGGGACGGTACGTTGATGCGAGCGGTGTGGCTCACGGTTTCCTGCGTGCTCAGGATGGCACCATCACTTCGTTTGATGCTCCAAACGCCGGTACAGGCCCCGGCCAAGGTACCTTTGTTTTTACCGGGGCTTGCCTTAACCCCGCAGGGGCGATCGCGGCAACTTCCGTTGACGCTAGCGATGTGTCGCACGGACTCCTGCGCGCTCCAGATGGCACTATGACCACGTTTGATGCTCTGGGCGCGGGCACAGGTCCGTTCCAAGGCACATTCACGATCGCGATCAATACGACTGGAGCGATCACAGGATGGTATGTTGACGCGGCAAATGTGAATCACGCGTTCGTGCGCGCCGCAGATGGCACCATCACCACGTTCGATGTTCTGGGCGCGGGCACAGGTCCGTTCCAAGGCACCTCAGCCCAGGTTATCAACGAGCCAGGGGCGGTCACGGGAGAGTACGTGGACGCGGGCGACGTGAATCACGGCTTCGTGCGCGCCTCACAGGGTATTATTATTACGTTCGATGTTCCGGGAGCTGGGACAGGCCCTGGCCAAGGCACTATCCCTCTTTCCAACAATCCGGCCGGCGAGGTCACCGGATACTATATCGACGCGAGCAATGTGACTCACGGTTTCGTGCGGACTCCGTAGGCCGCTCATTCACCGATGCCGGAGTTGGCTAAGCACCAGCTTCGCCGCATGCTCGACTTGGAGGCGCACATAGTCGCGTCTGTGCACCTCTCGGCCTATGGCCAACATTCCTGGCGATGTTGTATTTGCGGCGCAACCACTGCCTGTGGTCTAAAAGAGCACGGAGAAGCCCGGGAAGTAGAGCATCATTCCCAGCCGATCTGGCGGCCTTTGTTTTGTTCTTCGAGCCAGGTCATTAGCGGCTTGAAGTATTCCATCATTGCGCGAGTGGAGATGTCTTCGCCGGTCGCTTCCTTCAAAACTTTTCGCCAATCTTCGGTGCCGCCTTTTTTCAAAATGTTGTTCAGCCACGTGCCGACTTCCTTGTTGTCGGCGTAATTACATGACTGCGGCTGTTGATGCAGAATTTTGCGCGCGATGTAGTCATGCAGCTGAAACTTAAAGACAGTCGCAAAGGCGTAGTTGTAATAGTAAGCCGGCGTGTCGTTGATGTGGGTCTTGCTAGCGGCATCGCAAAATTCTTCGCCGCGCGGCGACGGCGGTTCGACGCCTTGAAAATCGCTGACGTATTTCCACCAGCGCGCATTCCATTGAGCCGGCGGTAAATTGCGCGCGTAAATGTCCGCCTCCCAATGTGGCATGGTTCCACATGAAAAATAAATAAACGGCAACGAGCGGGCGAGCGCGTCGTCGAGAAGGAATGCAGTCTTATCCGCCTTGAAATCGGCCGGTAAAACGCCACGCGATTGCAGATAGGGAACCTGACTGGAAGCGAGCGAAATCAATTCGCCGACGCCTTCATGGAATCCAGGCGCCGCGCCAAGTCGCAACAGGTGCGGAACCTCCGGCCGCGTGTACGCCTTGAAGTAGTAGCCATGCCCCAGCTCGTGGTGCGCAGTGAAAAACCAACGCGAATTTGGCTCAATGCTTTGCAAAGACCGGATGTCGCTTTCAAGATCGATATGCCAGCAGGAGGCGTGCGTGTTTTTCTTCCGTTTCGAATCGGATGGGACCGGAAACAGATCTGATTTTTCCCAGAAACTTTGCGGCAATGGGGAGAAGCCGAGTCCTGTGTAAAATTGTTCGGCCGTTTTGATGATCCATTCCGGTGTTCGGCCTTGGAAATACTTGTCGATGTTTGCCGCTTCCACGAGACCTGGCCATTCCTGCGCCCATCGATTGCTAATCCAGTGTGCAGGAATTTTTTTTGGCACCGGCTGGTGAAATTTTTCGGCGAGTTTGTATTTGGCCCAGGTATGCAGTTGCAAATACAGCGGACGCAGGGTCGCCATCCAGTCGTCCAGCATCTTGAGCATCTCGTCTGTCGTCATCCCGTAGGCCGCCACCTCAAGCGAAAAGTAATCGGGATACTTCATCTCTTTGGCGACGCCGTTTCTCAGGTCGCGCAGTGTGATGAGATTTGGTTTTAACGCGGGCCCAATTTCCTTCGCCGCTTCCCAAACTGCTTTGCGCTCGGCGAGATCGAGGCTCTTCTCCAGTTTATTGTCGATTTCGTTGGCGGTGATTTTCTGGCCATTAAATTTGAATTCGAACCCGTTCATCAGTGATGCCTGTTTCGTCTCGGCGGCGACGCGTTTGGCCACCAGTTCCGGATTTGTCATTGGCCCTTCCGCTGCGTTTAGCAGTAGCTGTTTCAACTGGCGGACCGTTATCTCGTTAAGTTCCTTCTCGTGCGTCAGCAGTTCGCGAGCTTCCTTAATGATCGCAGTATTCCCATTGAACGCCGCGAACGCTTTGCCGGTCGCTTCGGCTGCGGCATCGTGCACCGGTGTAACGTCGGTGACCGCAGTCCACTGTGCTTCGCTGTTCACTCGAAAAACAGCCTGATACCCGGCATTCGCCAGCATCAGAAAACGATCGGCGCGTTCCTGAATGGGCGACGCTGCGAACGTCCTTAGTTGAACCAGAACTAAAAACAACAACGCAGAAAAAAATCGTTGGCGATCCATGGGCTCAAGCTAACCACATCTTCGACGCTGTGAAGTGGGAGTGCACTTTGCCGCCTATTTCACGACGATGCTACCCTTCATCTCCCGGTGAAATGTGCAGAAGTACGCAAATGTACCTGCCTGATTGAACGTGTGACGCCACGTGGTTCCGACATCGATTGAACCGGAATTGAGTTCGCTGCCGCTATCGGATGTAACGGTATGCGGAGTCAAATCGTCGTTCACCCATTCGACAGTTTCGCCCTTGGTGATCTGAATTGTGTCCGAAGAATATTTTAACGATTTAATGGTCACTTTTGCCGCTACGGGCGCGACGCTACCAGCGGGTTGAGTAGCAGGTGTGGCTGCACCAGGAGGAGCTTCGCGTACTCCCTTCGGTGCCGGTCCATTTCGAAATTCGCGATGCCGTATGCGGCCTCCGGCATAGGCGATATATCCGCCGCTTCCGAGCGTGATCGCGCCGAGCAACAGAACGGCAACAGCAAGCCAGATCGATAATCCCGGCCACCTGACTGGCGCGACGAGAGCGATGGCGCTCAAAATTGCCAGCGCATAGAAAAACCAAATCAAATTCTCGGCACGCTCTTTGTGTAAAGACAGCCACGCTTGCCCATCGTTATCCGCCATTGCTAACACACGATCGTAGCCTCGTTCGCCGTACTCATACACTGGCCAAGCTGCGGCTGCGCTGACGAACACCATAACGAGCGCGACGACTGTGGCAGCGCGACTGCGAACGCAGATCGCCACAAAAAGCCCAATCAAGCCAACGGCCAAACCGTAAACGGGCAG
>JBKOYE010000173.1:0-7591 GCA_046725275.1 Verrucomicrobiota bacterium | reverse complement strand
CGCGCTCGCTTGCATCGCCGGCGTGATGTACCTCCTGCAGGAACGCCAGCTCAAGACACACCACTTACATTCGATCTTTTATCATCTGCCGCCGCTGACTAATCTGTTCGCGGCGATCACGCGCCTGCTGTGGTGGGGATTCGCGCTTTACACTGTAGGCATTGTGAGCGGCTTTTTTACCGGTCATCCATTACCCCGCATTCAGGTGGTGGCCGCAATTGCGCTTTGGCTGCTTTACGCGGCGATCTTGCAAGCTCGCCATCTAAAGTGGCTCGCGCCAAAACGTGTGGCCGCGTTGTGCATCATTGGCTTTAGCGCTGCTCTGGCGCTTCTCTGGGGAATCACATTCACCGCGGAGCTGCATCCGGTGCCATGACCCTGTTCTGTATCGGATTGAGTCATCACACCGCGAACGTAGCGACACGGGAGCAGTTCGCGGGTAACGCCACGGCCGAGTCGATTGTGAGCCAGGCCGGTTGCGCCGAAGCGCTGCTACTGACGACGTGCAACCGGGTGGAAGTTTACGCAGTCTCAGACAAACGGATTTCCACCGACGAAATTGCGCGTTGCCTCATGGGAACAACAAATCGCAACCCTCACAACTACGCGCCTCCGTTTTATCGATACGAGGATAACAAATGCGTGCAGCATCTCTTCCGGGTCGCCTCCGGGCTCGATTCGATGGTGGTCGGCGAGAGCGAGATATTTGGGCAGGCAAAGAAGGCATACGAATCGGCCAGAACATCGGGAGCAGTCGGTCCGTATTTGCATCGTTTGTTTCAGCGCGCCTTTCGCGTGGCGAAACAGGTGCGCACGCACACGGAGATTGCGCGCGGCGCGGTGTCTGTCGGTTCGGTCGCGGTCGAATTAGCCCAACGAATCTTTGGCAACTTAAGCGAGTGCAAGGTGCTCGTGCTCGGCGCTGGTGAAACCAGCGAGCGGACGGCGCGTGCGCTTGTCTCGCGCGGGGTCACCGATCTTCGCGTTAGCAATCGCTCGCTAGATCGCGCGTGCGAGCTGGCGCAGGCAGTAGGCGGCCGCGCTGTCCCGTTCGATGATTGGGCGACGCAATGTCGTGAAATCGACATTCTGCTCACCTCGACAGCCTCGGAAACGCCGTTGCTGAGACCGGACATACTCGCGCCGATGCTGCGCGAACGCGTGGATCGTCCGCTTTTCATCATTGATATCGCCGTGCCGCGGGATGTGGATCCTCGCGTAAATGAAATAGAAGGCGTTTATCTTTACGACATCGATTCGATACGCTCTGTCGCGGAGCAATCGCTCGCGCTGCGACGTCAACAGGTCGCAGCGGCAGAAGCGATCATTGCCGATCATGTCACCGAATTCGTCGATTCAATTTCACAAGGATTAAGTCGCATCTCGCAGACGGCCGAGCATTCCTCGCTTGGCGAAAATCCCCTGCGCGCCTCGAAATTGTAAGGGAAGCTGACACTTTCCCATACAAGCATCGCTGGCTAGATTTTCGCGATGGGTGAAAAAATCATCCTCGGCACACGCGGCAGCGAGCTGGCGCGTGCACAGAGTCGGTTGGTCGAGAGCGCAATTCGAAGCGCGCATTCCGATGTGGCAATCGAAATCAAAATCATCGCAACACGAGGCGATAACGCCAAAGTCATCGATCCTCGCGCAGGCCGAAAAGGATTGTTCACGGCAGAAATCGAGCGAGCGCTTGTCGCGGGAGAGGTGGATGTAGCGGTCCATAGCGCGAAAGACCTGCCGAGCGAAACCAGCCCCGGCACACAAATCGTAGCAGTTCTTCCCCGAGCGCCGATGCATGACGTGCTGGTTTCCAAAGATGCGGCCGGTCTCGCTGCCCTGCCCCACGGGGGAACAGTGGCAACAGGCAGCGTACGAAGGAAACGCCAGTTGTACTGGAAACGCGCAGACCTCAAACTTCTTGATCTTCGCGGTAACGTACTAACCCGGCTGCGAAAACTCGCCGAGAACCAGTGGGACGCCGTCGTGCTAGCTTGCGCAGGCCTCGAACGTCTTGGGTTTTCTCCGAGCCATACCAAGATCAGCTTTGAAGGTCGCCAATTTTTCCTCGAGGTCCTTCCGCGCGAAAATTTTCTGCCCGCCGGCGGTCAGGGCATCATTGCTCTCCAGGTTCGCGCTGATGATCAAGCCACAAACGCGCTTCTAGAGCCGGTAAACGACCACGAAACGTTGCTTTGTCTGCAGGCAGAGCGAGGATTTCTGCGTCGACTCCAAGGCGATTGCAATTTCCCCGTGGGTGTGCTTGCAACGATTAACAACGGCAAGATGAAAGTGCGCGCGCAACTCTTCGAAGGTGAATCACCTGCGCCGCGAGAAGCCGAAGTGGAGGGCGCGGCGGACGACGGCGAGATATTGGCGGCAGAATTGTTGCGAATGATCGAGCAAAGCTGAGAGCATGAGCAAAAGCGCAACCAAAAATGGGAAAGTATATCTCGTTGGCGCAGGGCCGGGCGACCTCGGTCTGGTGACATTACACGCAAAGGAGTGCATCGAGAAGGCAGACGTGATCATTTACGATCACCTGGCAAATCCGGACATACTCGGCTGGGGGCGAGACGACGCAGAAATCATTTATGCCGGGAAACAACCGGGCGAAAGCCGAACCCAGCAGGAAATTAATACCCTGCTCATCGACAAAGCGCGTGAGGGAAAGCAGGTCGTGCGGTTAAAGGGCGGCGATCCATTCGTGTTCGGCCGAGGCGCAGAAGAAGCGCAGGAGATCGCAAATGCGGGAATCCTATTTGAAATTGTGCCTGGAATCACCTCAGCCATCGCCGGGCCGGCTTATGCGGGCATCCCGATGACGCACCGGGCGCATAACTCCCACGTGACATTCTTCACTGGCCACGAAGATCCCGCGAAAACGGAAAGCGCAATCGATTATGCGGCGCTGGCAAAACTTGGCGGCACACAAGTCATGCTCATGGGCATGGAGCGCCTCGGAGCCATTACAAGCGAAATGCTAAAGCACGGCGTGCCCAGCGATTTGCCGGTTGCGCTCGTCCGCTGCGCGACGACTGGGCAACAGGAAACGCTCACAGGCACGCTCTCGGATATCGCTCAAAAAGCTGTGGCGAGTGATTTTAAAGCGCCGGCAGTGGCTGTATTTGGCGACGTTGTATCCTTGCGTGACAATCTCAACTGGTACGAGAAGCGTCCGCTGCTGGGAAAGAGAATTGTCGTTACGCGAACAAGAAAGCAGGCCAGCGTCTTGAGCAACAAACTCCGCGCGCTCGGCGCGCACGTTATCGAGCTGCCCACAATCCGGATCGAACCGCCCAGCAATTTGCGCGAATTCGCGGAACTGGTGCAGGACGCACACATCTACGACTGGATCGTGTTCACCAGCGTGAACGGCGTCGAAGCGTTCTTCGATATTTTCTTCAAGCTTTACGATGACGTCCGTGAGATCGGCGGCGTGCGCATCGCCGCCATCGGACCGGCTACAGCGCAACGCGTGAAAGATTTTCACCTGCACATCAACCTTCAGCCGGAAGAATTCGTCGCGGAAGCGGTCGTGCGCGAATTCAAAAAACAGGGCAGCATTGAAAATCTGCGCATCCTTGTGGTGCGCGCAGAGAAGGCGCGAGACGTTTTGCCGAAAGAACTCTCCGCCGCAGGCGCGATCGTGGACGAAGCGTTTGCATATCGCACGGTGCCGGAGACGCGCGACACCACTGGCGCGCAGCGGCAATTGGCACAGAGCGGAGCCGACTTGATCACATTCACCAGTTCGTCAACGGTGGAAAACTTTCTCGCACTCGGCCTGCCATGGCCCAAGGGAATGCGCATCGCCAGCATCGGCCCGATCACGTCAAAGACTGTGCGTGATCAAGGATTCAACGTCGATGTCGAAGCGCGCCGGCACGATATTGATGGTCTGGTGCAGGCGATCAGGGAGCTGTATGCTCAGAAAAGTTAAACGGTAAATGGTTGAAGAGTTAAACAGATAGTCGTTGTACCTTCTAACCCTTCAAGTCTTCAACCGTTTAACTTCTTTGATTTAGGCATTGAATCGGAACTTCATTCGGCCGCGCTTGGCGTTGGCTCTCGCTTTGCGGCGATGCTTTTGCGACGGCGTCTCGAAGGCGCGCAAACGGCGGACCTCCTCGAGAATGCCCTCGGCATCCAGCTTGTTTTTCAGCCGTTTCAATGCGCGATCGACCGGTTCACCTTTGCGCACAATCACTTCTGGCATCGATAATCACTCCCCTCGCTTTGGAAAATACTGTAAGTCGGTGAGCCGGAGCCTACTCAGCGGAGCCCTGCCCGTCAAATTTGCCTCCAAACAGCTCTTTTGGCATTGAATCCGTGCAAATTGTTCACCCCTCAAGCCGACCGGTACTCAGGAGCCTTCCGCAGCGCATTCGCGATTGTGTTTAATTCTGTTTCCAATAAAAAATCACACGCTGGTCGTCTGTTGACGTTGCAATGAGACTGGAAAGATAAACTTCATCATGCAGGACGCGCTTACGCCAATGATGCAGCAGTACCAGCGACTGCGGAAAAGCATTCCTGCCGACACGCTGTTGCTGTTTCGGCTCGGTGATTTTTACGAGATGTTTTTCGACGACGCCAAAGAAGCATCAGCACTGCTGAACGTGGCGCTGACCAAAAGAAATGGGGTGCCGATGTGCGGCGTGCCGTACCATGCGGCGCAAGGGTACATTCGCCGATTGATCAAGGCCGGGCGACGTGTAGCCGTTTGTGATCAGATGACCGAGCCACAGCGCGGTCGCAAAATTGTCGATCGCGAAGTCACGCAAATCATCAGCGCGGGAACGGTAAGCGAATTAAGCTGGCTCGATGCGAATCGCGCCAATTATCTCGGCGCGATTTATGCCGATGCCGACGTGTTCGGTTTCGCATACGCCGATCTCAGCACAGGCGAGTTCCGATTAACCCAGGCTCATAATAAAGAATCTTTGCTGGACCAGCTCGCGCGCGTTTCGCCGGCCGAATTGTTGGTCAGCTCGGAGCAGAAAGCGCAGATCGGCGAAATCGATCAGGCGCTCGAATACGACAGCTACGCTTTTTTGCCGGAACAGGCGATCTTCACGTTGTGCGAACATTTCAAGGTCAAATCGCTTGATGGCTTCGGTTGCGGGCAGATGCCCGCGGCAGTCGCTGCTGCCGGCGCGATCGTGCATTACTTGAAACATCAATTGCGGCGCAAAATCGATCATCTCACGTGCCTGCGCTGTGATGCGCCCGCGAATTACGTCCTGCTCGACTCCGCCACACAAACGAACCTTGAGCTGGTCGAATCACGCGGTGCGCGTGACGCGAGCCTGCTTGGCGTGTTGGATCGCACCATCACGCCGATGGGCGCCCGTAAGCTGCGCGCCTGGATTTTGCAGCCGTTGCGTGATCTCACCGAATTGCAGCGACGCCAGCAAATGATCGCCGATCTTTTGCAGGAACCGGATTTGCTTGCATCGATTCGTGCTGAGTTAAAATCGATCCGGGATATCGAGCGCGCCGCCGGACGACTGAGCCAAGCTTCGGGAAATGCGCGCGATCTCGTCGCGCTGAAAATATCGCTTCAACAAATCCCGGCGCTCAAGCGTGAGATGGCGAAGCTCGTCGAGCGAATCGAATTTGGTGCCTCCTCTGTAGAGGCAGCCGTGTCGGCTGCAAACCAGTCACAGCAGGCGACACGCCTACCGCTACAACTGCAAAGTGAAATCCAACAAATGCCGGCGTTAGCAGAAAAGTTGGCGAAGGCGCTTGTCGACGATCCGCCGCTCGCCCTGAAAGAAGGCGGCATTTTCCGCGACGATTATGCTCCCGATCTTGACGCGCTGCGGCAGGCATCGCGCGAAGGCAAAAATTGGATCAGCCATTTACAGGAGCGCGAGATCAAAGCGACGGGCATCAAATCGCTCAAGGTCCGTTATAATTCGGTCTTCGGATATTTCATCGAAGTCACGAAATCGAATCTCGCGAACGTGCCCACGCATTACACGCGCAAGCAAACCACTGTGGGCGGCGAACGTTTCATCACCCCGGAGTTAAAAGAAATGGAGGCAAAAATTCTTGGCGCGGACGACCGCGCCCAGAATCTCGAGTACCAACTATTTCAGAAATTGCGTGACGAAACTTTGCGCGAGATCGAGCCAATCCAGCAAATCGCCGAGGCAATTGCAGTGCTCGACGTGCTCAGCGCGCTCGCCGAGACCGCGCGACTGTTCCGCTATTGCCGGCCAGACTTAAACGATTCGCTCCGACTGGTCATCAAAGATGGGCGCCATCCGGTGCTCGATCAAAGTCTCATCGAGGAAAAGTTTGTGCCTAACGACACAGAGCTCGACGGCGAAAACATTCGCATGGCCATGGTGACCGGGCCGAACATGGCCGGCAAATCCACTTACATCCGCCAGGTCGCGCTCATCGTTTTGATGGCCCAGATCGGCAGCTTCGTCCCGGCAGAGAGCGCCGAGGTCGGCTTGGTCGATCGGATTTTCACCCGGGTCGGCGCCAGCGACGATCTGGCCCGCGGTCAATCGACGTTCATGGTAGAGATGAACGAAACGGCCAACATCATCAACAACGCTACCGACCGGAGCCTCGTCATTCTCGACGAGATCGGACGCGGCACATCCACGTTCGATGGTCTCTCCATCGCGTGGAGCGTCGCCGAATTTCTCTACGACAAAATCAAAGCGCGCACTCTATTCGCGACACATTATCACGAACTGACGAAGCTCGCCGAGGAACGCAAAGGTGTCTGCAACCTGAACGTCGCCGTGCGCGAATGGAACGAACAGATTATTTTCCTGCGCAAAATCATTCCCGGTGGCGCAGACAAAAGTTACGGGATTCAGGTGGCGCGCCTCGCCGGGTTGCCAAAAGAAATCCTCGATCGCGCCAAAGAAATTCTCGTACACCTCGAAAGTTCCAGCCGCGCTGACACGGAACCAAAACCGCGAGGCAAAAAATCCGCGAAACCCATGCCGGAATCGCAAAAGCCGCAGCTCGATCTGCTGTAAACAAGGAATTTTTGCGGCTCGGTTCGTGGGAAGGATTAGTCTGGCGGCACGCTCGCTTAATGGAGCGTGCGCATTCGTGGCAGCCAGACGGGTGCGCCATGAGGGATGACCTGACGCCAGCGGGTGTCAAAGCGCCAGAGGCCGGCGGCGCGGGCGAGTTCGAGTGCGCTCCAGAATTCGTCGGCTGTGATGCCGCGATTGATTTCGGTAAAGCGCGGTTCGGTTTCGACTTTGTGCGCAGGATAATATTGGTCCATCACGTTCACGTAGGTGTCGCGCGACAAGTCCTCGGCAATCCAGTTCATGATCTCGCGGGTATCGTCGAGAAGGCCGGGCATGACGAGATGGCGCACGAGCACGCCGCGCAATGCCAGGCCTTGCTCGTCCACTTTTAATTCACCAACTTGCGCGTGCATGGCGGCGATTACGTCGCGCGCGGCGTCCGCGTAATCGCTTGCTACGAGATATTTTCGGCAATGCTCGGCGTCCCAGAGTTTAAAATCCGGCATGTAGATGTCCGCTATCCCACTCATCCACCGGATGCTTTCGAGGCTGTCGTAAGCCGAGGTGTTATAGAC
>JBKOYE010000007.1:0-6006 GCA_046725275.1 Verrucomicrobiota bacterium | reverse complement strand
AATCTCAGAAGGCGAGTTCCAGACCCACACTCCTGGCAACGATAAATATCTGGTAAATTTTCACGTTGTACCCGTGGGACCAGCGACTCCGCCGGCAGGTTTAGAATACACTGAGAACCGGGCCTTCGAAGCCAATATTCGACAAAACGTGCGCGGCCGAACCTTTCTCACCAGCGAAAAGAACAATGGTCACGAAAAACAATTCTGTCGCAGTTCAGATTACAATCCGGATGAGACGCGTCCTCCCACGGGAAACGAAGACTGGCGCCGTTGGGAGTTTGTCTACACTGGCAATGCGCGTGTGCCCTGTTGGATCGTGCGCGTACCTAAGGACATCATCTGGGGTCACGGAGGATTGTGGAGCGATAACTCGGTAGCGATGTTCGGCGCTCTTTACCGTATGCATTTTCCCTTGAACGCGGAAGGTGAACCTGCTCCTTCTCAACCGGTTCGCGTGCCGAAAGCCCCAGATACGCAGAAACTGAACCAAGACAAACTGCACTGAAGAACAGCATCGTGCGCTGTAAATTCAGCTCGGCGGCAAATGTTTGCCCTCTAGGAATCACGCGATTTCGGACTTGAATAAAGGGCGACCAGGCGGGCGATCAGGACGGCCACGTAAAGCAAACCGGTTATCGCTTCCATCGCCGCAAGCCAGCGCGCAATTTTGGAAACGGGCGTGATGTCTCCGTAGCCAACAGTGCTCAGTGTGATGAAGCTGAAATAGAATCCAGTAAATCCGTTCATTGAACGCATCTCCGTGCTTGTGTTGAACGAGAATGCTTCGGGCGTTAACTGGTCCACGAGCCAATAGGCCATCGTCCACGCCAAACCAAGCATCAGGTAAGCGGAAAGGCTCGCACAGAGGACTTCGAGGGTTACTGAAGGCGCGCGCAGGATGAAGTGCAGCAGATTCGCCACGACGAAACCAACCAACACGAGTCCTGCGACAAGAAAGACCGCAGGGTGTATCAGATCGGGCCGAAAATGATTGATCCATCTGCCGGCAATCGCCGGGAGCAACAACAACAGTGCGACAATGAACGTCCCCCGGCGGTTGGCGACGGCAACAACTGCCGACAGCATCACCAGTGAAAGCAAGACCGAAAGGATCAGATCCCCGCCTTTGATTTCCTCGACGAACGGCAAGGAGACGAAGAGCAACGCAAGAGCGATCAAGAGTTCGACCGTGGAGAAACGACGGAATCTCAGTCGCTGAAGCACTGGTTTCATTGACTCGTTCGCTCGTGCAGTTGCCTCATGCGTACACTTATTCTTATATCTTTCGCGCTTGACCTAACGAATGCTGCGTCCTGCCTTCCTTACTTCACAAGACCAGTCCTTTCGACAGGTGCTGGACGCAGCTTGTGGACGGACGGCGACAGCGCGAGCAATACACGACACAGGACCGAATCCGATAACACCCCATGGCGTGGACAACATGCGTGCGTCATCTTTCCGGGTCACTGGAACAGGACGCTCTTGATGAGCTTCGGAATAACAGGAGTAACCTGGACCTGCACGTTCCACTCCTGTCCGGAGATCCGGGGGAGCACGGGCATGTACTGCCCCGCGAGCTGAAGCTTGACTGGCAACCGCCCCAGCTTTGTGACCTTACCTATCCCGAGCCCTATAGGCACCGTCCAGACGTCCGCAGAGGGCGCGTTCCAGTTCACAAGGATATTACCCGAGTAGCCGATGTTCCAGCCATCACCAAAAAAGAGCGTAGCGATGGGTTGCAGGTTCATCTGGTTCGTGTCGGGCCGGCCGTGCTCCCCTCCGATGGACCACCACTGCTGGGGAAACACGCCGATAAAGAACTCTTTGGTGAGGTAGCCCACCACCACGGCAGGGCCGAGCTGCCACTTGCCCTGGCCAGTGAACCCGGAGGTCGCGGTCGGGAAGATGGCGGTAGGTCCCGCTCCGAGGACCCAGTTGCCCGAGTGCGCAGGCGACAGCAACTCCAGCAGAGTCAGGTCGCCCAGCCCAGCAGCCCGCTCGAATTGGCCGGGGGCCGTCTCGTGTGGGACGATGTTGTAGAATGGCATTACCGGCCGCGTGATCAGGTTCCAATCTTTGGTCAGGCTCACTGGCAGCACGGGCTGGAAATTCCAGTTGTTATTCCAATGACCGTTGTTCAGCTCAAAGTTGTTGAACTGGTTCGCTATGGACCAGAGGTCGCTCACCGGATTGGTGAGCTTCTCGTTCAACTCGCTTGCCGAGGGTTCTTCACCAGGGGCTTGGGTGATCGCGCCGAGGCTAAGGTTCTTACCTCTCTGCAATGGAAAGGTAAGTGTAACGCCCGTATCAGGACTGAAAGGCTCGCCAGTCGCGTTGCCGTTTACATCGCCGCCCTGAGGTGCCGTTGCATAAACACTCGGGCCAATTGTGAGGATTCCCAGTGTTAGAACCGTGATACCTAAAACAATTTGAGCCTGTTTCATATTGTCCGGTTCATGTTTCGGGCGGCTCCAAGTCAAGGAGGGCAGCCGTCATCAGGCTACTGCTGCCCTCGCATTACGTGTCATTCTTACCAATCTCCCAAAGACGCCGTGCCCATCGGACCAAAACCATCGAACTGGTCAACCTCGATGTGATTGGGTCCCGCGGTCTCAAATGTCATCGTAGGCGCTGGGTTGATTAGCTGTTGACCTGCCTGACCCGGCTGGGTCGCAGGCTGCCCTCCCTGCTGCGCCGAGAGCGCCTGTTTATAGGTATTGAATTGCGTTTGTTTCCCGACGTAGATCTTATCCTTCTGCGCAGTGGGAAACACGTAATACAACTTCCCGTTGTATTTCACGGCTGAAACCCTGTACTGGGCTAGCCCATTGATCGCCTGTTGCTGCTTTGGGGTCGTAACTGTTATGACCTTAAAGCCCGACTGGGCAAGCAGAAACTCCTTCTTGGAGGCAGCGAGCTCTGCGTCGTTGGTGGCGACTGTCTGGCACGCTGCCATTAGCGCTAATGTCGCCATGGCACCGACGACATTTCTTAGTGTTGATAGCTGTTTCATATTCGGTTTGCTTTGAATGCGTCCCTTGGGCCCGGGGCTACACCGGTGCCTGACCGCGCACTAAGCCATCAGGCTGGTGCCTTCCATCTAGCTGTCGATGCTTTTACCAATCCCCCAGCGCCGCGGTTCCCATTGGCCCAAACCCACCGAACTGCTGGACTTCGATGTTGTTGGGTCCGGCGGTCTCTAATGTAGGGTAGAGAGACTGTCCCTGTATCAGCTGTTGACCGGGTTGCCCACCGGTTTGAGCAGCGGCTTGACCCTGCTGGCTCGCTACACCCCCGCTTGTGCCGGTAGTCTCGCATGCGGATATTAATGCCAGGACCACACCGATACTAGCTATACCTGTTAATGTTATTAGGTTTTTCATATGTTTTGGTCTTGAGTGAGTGGGTTAATTTTTGGTATATTGGAAATTACATCCTCGCTGGTTTGCTGCCCTGCTGAGCCGCGATGGCCTTCTTATACCTGTCGAATTGGGCTTGTTTCCCGACGTAGATCTTATCCTTCTTCGCTGTAGGAAACACGTAAAACAGCTTCCCGTTGGACGTCACGGCCGAACACCTGCCTTGGGCAAGTCCATTGACCGCTTCTTTCTGTTTCGGAGTCGTGACCGTTACGACCTTAAAACCCGACTGCGAGAGCAAGGCTTCTTTCCTGGAGATTTCACTCCCGCTGGCGGCAGTCGCTTCGGATGCGGATATTAGGACCGTGCCGATACTGGCGATACTTATCAGTGTTAACAGTTTTTTCATATCTTTCCTTTAAGTGGTTGGTTTGTGGTTTGAGCTTTTCTAGAAATAAAATCGGGAAATTCCAAGCATTAATTTTCAGCGCCGACCTCTGAACCCACCACCGCCGCCGCCGAACCCCCCAAAGCGCCCAAATCCCCCGCCTCCAAATCCCCCTCCACCACCGAAGCGATCACCGCCGCCAAAGCCTCCGCCGCCGCCGGATCGATCAAAGCCGCCGCCCTGAAATCCCTGGAACCGCTGGCTCGAAAAGTCACCACGCGACCGGTTCTGAGCCTCGCGGTCCAGATCGCCGAATCCGCCGCCGCCAGAGCGATCGTAGCCGCCTCCACCAGATCGGATGAAGCTATCTGTGTTGGAACGATTGTAGCTGGTCGCCGATGACGACCGTTGCTGATAACTCTCGCTTCCCGTTCGTTGCTGGCCACTTTCTGCCCCTTGCCAGTTAGGCTGAGGCTTGTTTACGGAATTCCAGCTCCCGTTATCGTACTTTTGCCAGCCATTACCGGTGTTTTTGTAAACATTACCATCGTGCCCGGCGTACATATTGCCACTGGAAGTTTTGCCGACCGCAGCGTTACCCCACTTGGTACTCGCCCCTGCGGCCTCTCCGCCCTTTGACCCTGAAATTCCGGCTACGGTTCCGTTCGCAGTTGAGTAATGACCCATGGTAGCGCTCTGGTTTCCGCGTGACACATAGGAGCTGCCCCACTGAGCGTTAGGGCTCGAGCCTTGTCTGGTCTGAGCATAGGTGCCGGTATACGGGTTATATGCCTGCGCTGCGCTTCGGCTCCCGTAAGGTGTCGACACCGATGCGCCGCGCGCGTAGGTCCCTGTGTACGGGTTGTAACCCGCCCCTCTTGTTGCCGAGCCGTACGGCCCATAAGCAGTCTGTTTCCATCCATAGGCTCCTGTGGCCGAGTCATAGTAAGGCGTTGGATAATGATAACCATAACCGCCGTAGTAGGCGCCACAGTACGTCGCTGGGTAGGGATAGTAGTAACCGCCGTAACAGTATGGCTGCGACCAGTAGCCACTCCCATCGGCGAGAATCGCACCCATGGCGGCGCCCAGAACGAACGTGCCTAAATATCCTGCTGTGTAGTTCGCCGTAACTGTGCCATCAGGATTCCCAGTTTGGGTGACATAAGTCACGTTATAAACTGGAGAGCTCGACGGAATCGTGTAGATCTCTTGTGGAACCGATGTGCACGTTGTCCATGGCCCCGATGGATTAGGGGACATGAACCACACACTTTGCAGGCAGAGGTAATAAACGTCTCCAACCTTG
The DNA here is from genome assembly GCA_046725275.1 of Verrucomicrobiota bacterium. Classification (GTDB taxonomy): domain Bacteria; phylum Verrucomicrobiota; class Verrucomicrobiia; order Chthoniobacterales; family UBA10450; genus Udaeobacter. Next base: position 950 of record JBKOYE010000007.1, on the reverse strand, counting down.
ATGACCTTGTCGGCGGTGTTGGTCGCATAAGCCATCGACGTTCCCTTGATCGGTTCAAACTTTGGGTCACCGGCATACTCGACCTTAACCTTAGCCTGCGCTTCCTTTGCGTTGACAGTCATCGTTGTTGGCACCTGCGCCAACAGAACTGCATCCTTCGCTTCCTCGGTGCCTGGAACTGAAGCCAGTATTGCTGAAGCCGGACTGCTCAGCGGAATCTTGGCAAAATCGGGAGGAAGATCGGGCGTCGCGTAAGTCCACGGTCCTTGCAGATCCATGGCGCTGAACCATCGGCCCGCAGTCAAATAGTAAAATTGCTGCGTCGGCGTGAAGACAAACACGACGCTGTTCGTGTTGGTCGCATACTCAAGCTGCGTATCCGGAATTTGCGCGTAAACGGGCTGGCCATCGAAAAGAATGATCTCCGCCGGCTTATCGCTATAAAACACGTCTGGAGTAACGCTCCCAGATTTAGCCGACGGCGGGATGAATTTTTTGAGCGTGCTCCACTGTTTATCCTGCGGAACCTTGGACATGTCGGTCGGTAACTTTTTCGTGGGCGACCACTGGCCATTCAAACTATTGGTTGTCAGCCATTGCTGACCAACCGCGACGTAGTAAGCGGAATTTCCGGCATCGAAAAACAGCGGCCACTGAGTGTTAGCAACGAACTTCAAATTCGTGTTCGGAACGTCAGATAGGACTGGTTCGCCATCCACATTCAACAGGATCGATGGTCGGTAACCGACAAAAATCTTGGGTGGATCGTTGTTTAATTGCACGCCAGCCGGTGCTTGCTTCATCGGCGTGGACGCGATCAAAGAATGCAAAGAGATTGAGAAAGTCTGCGGAACAAAAGTTTTGAACAATTGCTCCATCTTTTCCTTGGTGGCCTGATCCAAAGAAGGAAAGTAAGTCTGAGTCACCTGAGGATTCGTGATGATGGCGAC
>JBKOYE010000194.1:0-13555 GCA_046725275.1 Verrucomicrobiota bacterium | reverse complement strand
AGATCAACATCTGGTTTTTCGAGTTGCTCCACGAATTGCCGCGCATACGGCGACATGCTGTCGAGAAACCGGCGTTGTCCCTCAGCGAATAGGATGTCGAAGGCGACTGTCGATTTGCCGGAGCCGCTCAAACCGGTGATAACCACTAGTTGTTCCCGCGGGATTTTCAGATCGATGTTTTTGAGATTGTGCTCGCGCGCGCCGTGAACATGAATCGCGCCGTTGCGTTGTCGGACATGGAATCTTGGAGGCGTTTCCGCGGCTCGCGCGAACCCAATGCTGTCATCCTGAGCGTAAGCGAAGGATCCCTCAAACTCGCGTGAGATTTTGTGAGGTCCCTCGCCGTCTTCGCGGCTCGGGATGACATGCAATGGTTTAAGAGATTTCGAGAGAACCTGTCGCAAGAATCTTCCAGTGTGTGAGTTCTGGGCTTGCGCAATCTGTTCGGGAGCTCCCGCCGCCACGACCTCGCCACCTGCACCTCCAGCCTCAGGGCCGAGATCGACGATCCAATCGGCGCTCTTAATAACCTCCAGATTGTGCTCTATCACCACGAGCGAATGCCCGCGATCCACCAGGCGCTGGAATAATTGCAGCAGCATCGCCACATCGTCGAAATGCAGTCCCGTGGTTGGCTCGTCGAAGATGAACAGATTGCCGGTGCCGGAAGCGTCCGACAAATGTCCCACTAGCTTCAGTCGCTGCGATTCGCCGCCGGACAGGGTGTTCAACGGCTGACCCAGCCGCAGATAACCAAGCCCAACTTCCTCGAGAACTTTGAGCCCGTCCGAAATTCCCGCGCCGCAATCTTCGCCGGTTCGCGCAAAGAATTGGATGGCTTCGTTAATCGTGAGTTCAAGGATGTCGTGAATCGATTTCTCGTGCAGACGCACCTTTAGTACGTGGGGCTGGAAACGTTTGCCTTCGCATTCTGCGCAGCGCACATAAAGATCGCTCAGGAATTGCATCTCGATCTTTTCATAACCCGTGCCCGAGCAACGTTCGCAACGGCCGGTGCCGGAATTAAAGGAAAACGCGCTGGCGGTCAGTCCCTGCGCCATCGCTTCCGGTTGCGCGGCGAACAATTCGCGGACTCGATCAAACAAACCGAGATAGAGAATCGGAGTTGAACGCGGCGTGCGAGCAAGCGGTGACTGATCTACCATCACCACATCGCCGATTCGGTGCGTACTGGTGATTGATTTGCATTCGCCCGGTTCCTGATCTGAGGATTGTCCCTTGGCGCGTAGCAAATTCCGGTACAGCACATCGTGAATCAGAGTGGATTTGCCGGACCCGGACACTCCAGTTACACACGTGAAGACCCCGAGCGGCAACTCGACGTCGATATTTTTCAAATTATGCTGTCGCGCGCCGAGGATCTTGAGCGACGAATTCCATTTTCGCCGCAATTTCGGAACGGGAATTGATTTGCGACCACTGAGATAATCGCGCGTGAGTGAAGGGTAGATCGGCTTCTCCGAAGACGATGTCATGCCAAAGCCCCGAAATCTTTCGGGGTTCAAATTTGATCGCTGCGCGATTTTGTTAGGCATCGCGCCCGGAGGTCGCGATCCACCCAGGAAATGTTTTAGCGGTCCGTTCCAAACCAAGTCGCCGCCGTGTTCACCGCGGCCTGGGCCGAGATCGATCAAATTGTCCGCTGCGCGGATGATTTGTTCCTCATGCTCGACGACCAGCAAGGTGTTGCCTTTGTCGCGCAGATTATGCATCACGCGGACCAATTGACCGATATCGCGCGGGTGCAATCCAATGCTGGGTTCGTCCATCACAAAAAGCGTGTTCGCCAGCGAAGCGCCGAGGCAGGTCGTCAGGTTCACCCGTTGGACTTCACCGCCGCTCAACGTGCGCGTGGAACGGTCGAGCGTGAGGTAACCGACGCCGACCTCGCAGAGATAATTGAGGCGCGCGCAAATCTCGTCGCGCAGCATCTGCGCTGTTTTGTCGTTAGGTGAAATTTCGATCGTGCGCAGAAGATCACGAGCGTCAGAAATCGAGAGCGCCTGGAATTCGGGAAGCGTGTACTGTACCGGCGCAGTCCGAGTGCCGTTTCGATGGTCAGAGGCCGCCGCTACAATTTTGTAATTCAGCGCTTCGGGTTGGTAGCGTTCGCCGTTGCATTTAGGACAGGTCACGTATGCGCGGTAGCGGCTGAGTAAGACGCGCACATGCATTTTGTAGGTCTTGCTTTCCAGCCAGCGAAAAAAGCCGCGCACCCCATACCAGCGATCGTGCTCATAATCTTCGTCAGTGTATTCGCCTGATCGCTTCTCGCCCTCGATCACGAAATCCTGATCGGCCTTGGGTAATTCATCGAACGGCACATCAATATCGATCTCTTTCCGGGCGCACGCACGGAGCAAATCCTTCTGCGATTCGCCGAACTCGGCGCCTCGAAAAACGCGCACCACGCCTTGTTTAATGCTCAGACTGCGGTCGGGAATCGCTTTGTTTAGATCGATCGCAATCGTTCGGCCAAAGCCGCGGCAGTCCGGACATGCCCCGAGCGGATTATTAAAACTGAAAAGGCCGACCGTGGGCGGGCGAATGTCCAAATCGCACCAAGCACAGTGCCAACCGGTGGAGAACGGGTGTTCTTCGATTTCCGATTTCCGATTTCCGATTTCCGATTTCCGATTACTTCGAACTTCGAGCCTTCCGTCGATCGTAATGACATTCACTTGGCCTTTTCCAAAGCGCAGCGCGATCTCGATTGCTTCGACCAACCGGGTGCGATTTCCTTGAGAAATGGAGATGCGATCCTGAATGACTTGCACACGCACTCCGAGGCGTTGGATTTTTGAATGGGCGGCGTCCACGCGCACGACCTGGCTGTCGATCCAGACGCGGAGGTAACCTTGTTGCTGAAGGAAATTGAAAAATTTTCGCGGCTCCGTTTTCGGTGGGACTGCGACCCAGAAAGTGATGAGAATATTTTTGCCGTCGCAGTCGTGCAGAATCTGTTCCGCAATCGATTGCGCGGTTTCCGGTCGAATTTCACGACCGCAATTGGGACAGAACGCGCGCGCGATGCGTGGCCACAGCAGCTTCAAGTAGTCGTTGATCTCTGTCATCGTGCCGACGGTCGAGCGCGAAGTCTTGACTGGGTTTGACTGCTCAATGGCGATTGCGGGCGGGATGCCGCGGATATCGTCAACGCGCGGCTTGTCCATGCGATCGAGGAACTGCCGCATGTATGGACTGAACGTTTCGACGTAACGTCGCTGGCCTTCAGCGTAAATCGTTTGGAATGCCAGACTTGATTTGCCGCTGCCGCTCGGGCCAGTGACCACGGTTAATTTCCCCAGCGGAAGATCGACGTCGATCCCTTTGAGATTGTTCTGGCACGCGCCGCGAATCTCAACACAATCATTCCGCGCCGGAGCGAAAACGCGTTGTTTTTTCCCGAACTTCGAACCCACTGGAGACAATTCCAGATCGCGGCTCGCTTCGCAAATTCTGGGGAGCGCACGCTTGCGCGGTGCTGGTCACCGCAGCCGGACGTGCCATGCCGCCGCAGAGAAAAACCGCTGCGTAACCCGCCTGATCTGCGTCTAACTTGCCAGATGACTGTGCTCGAAGTCCTTCAATCGACAACGGGCTATTTCCAGAAGCACAAGATCGAGAGTCCACGTTTGAATGCGGAGCACTTGCTCGCGCATGTGCTCGGCCGGAAACGGATCGAGTTGTATCTGGAATTCGAACGCGAGCTTAACGAATCAGAGCTGGCACCGTTGCGCGATTTGGTGAAGCGGCGCGCTGAGGGCGAACCGCTTCAGCATCTGCTCGGGACGGTCGAGTTTTGCGGGCGGACTTTTCAATGCGATAAGCGGGCACTCGTGCCGCGACCGGAAACAGAGCAGCTCGTTGAGCTGCTGATTTCGAATTTCAAATCTGAAATGGCGAAGTCACGAGTCGTGGATGTCGGAACCGGCAGCGGCGTCATCGCACTCAGTCTTGCCGCGGAATTTCCCGAGGCCGCGCTCGTCGCGGTGGATATTTCCGAAGATGCTCTCGCGCTCGCTCGGGAAAACGCCGAGCGGCTGGGTTTGGCCGATCGTGTTCGCTTTCTGAAAAGCAATCTTCTCGAGAATGTGGAAGGAATTTTCGATCTGATCGCCGCAAACCTTCCCTACATCTCGACCGAACAACGGCAGACTCTTTCGCGCGAAGTCTTGCACGATCCGGAGGTGGCGCTTTTCGCCGGCGTGGGCGGGGACGAGCTCGTGCGGGAATTGATCGCGCAGGCGGCGTTGCGGCTTCGGCCTGGTGCAATCTTGGCGCTGGAGATCGGCATCGGCCAGAGCGAGGTGCTTGTCGCGGCATTGACGGAGAAAAATTACCGCGACATTTGGACGGAAAACGATTATTCAGGTGTGACACGGTTCCTTTTCGCGACGTATGGATAAAATTCTGATCCACGGTGGCCGCCGGCTTTCCGGTTCCATCAAGGTGAGCGGCTCAAAGAATTCCTCCCTGCCGATCCTCGCCGCGACACTGCTGACGCGGGAGCCGTGTGTCGTTCACGGAGTGCCCGACCTCAGCGACACGAATTACATGCTTCAAATTCTTGCTCACCTCGGCGCGCAAGTAGAACGCGCCAGCGGCACTGTGACTGTGACTGCTGAGAAGGTCCACTGTGTCGCGCCCTATGACATCGTCCGAAAAATGCGCGCTTCGGTTTGTGTTCTTGGGCCGTTGCTGGGCCGGTGCAAGGAAGCGGCGGTCGCTTTGCCAGGCGGTTGCGTCATCGGCGATCGGCCAATTGATCTGCATCTGAAGGGTTTTGAAGCGCTCGGCGCGGCGGTGCGCGTGGAAGGCGGCGACATCAAAGTTTTCGCGCCCAAACTGCGCGCCGCAGAGATCGATATGCAGGGCAAATTCGGCCCGACTGTGCTCGGCACAGATAACGTCATGATGGCAGCCGTGCTGGCCGACGGTGTGACCGTCATTGAAGGAGCAGCATGCGAACCCGAGGTCGTGGACCTCGCCAATTTCCTCAACAAAATGGGCGCAAAAATCGAAGGCGCGGGGACAAATCGAATCGTTGTCGAGGGCGTACAGGAACTGCACGGTGCGGAACATCGGGTGATCCCCGACCGGATTGAAGCCGGCACATTTCTGGTCGCAGGCGCAATTGCCGGAGAGGCAGTCACCGTGAGACGCGTGGAGCCGGAACACGTACGCGCGGTCACCGATGCCCTGGCGCGATGTGGTTACGCCGTCGATGTCGCGGGCGATGCGATTTCGATCCTGCCCAATGGCGACGGCAGCGCGCTGGAAATCGTCACCGAACCATATCCCGGTTTTCCGACCGACATGCAGGCGCAAATGTGCGCGTTGCTTTCGACGAACAGAGGCACGAGTTCGGTGACGGAAAATATTTTTCCGCAGCGCTACATGCATGTGGCCGAGCTAAAACGCATGGGAGCGAAGGTCCGTTTGGAAGGCACCACTGCGGTAATTGACGGAGTGGACAGCCTTCTGGGCGCGCCGGTGATGGCGAGCGATTTGCGCGCGTCTGCCGCGCTGGTGCTAGCGGGCCTAAAGGCAGACGGTGTCACCGAGGTGAGTCGCGTCTATCACATTGACCGTGGGTACGAACATCTCGACGAAAAATTGAGCGAACTCGGCGCCCACATCGAGCGCGTGAAATCAGAATAGTTGGATATCTTTTTTGTTGCGCTTTGACGGCAAGCAGGCAGTCGTTCTTGTAACAAGCGAAAGGTTCAAATATGGAAACCTCGACTTCTTCCCGAGACGTACGGACATGGAACGTGCTTTGTCACGCCACCGCGTTAGCCGGATTTTTCGTGCCATGGGCTGGGCATATTCTTGGTCCGTTGATCGTTTGGTTGGCTAAGCGCGGCGATTCGCCAGAGATCGACGAGCACGGAAAGGAATCACTCAATTTTCAGGTATCGATGTTGATCTACAACGTGATCGCAGGTGTACTTTGTCTCGTCCTGATAGGCTTTATTATTCTGCCAATCCTGCACATTTTGAACCTGGTGCTGGTGATCGTCGCTTCGATCCAAGCGAGCGAGCGAAAATTCTATCGGTATCCGCTAACGATCAGGCTGATTAAGTGAGACATTGCTGCGCTGCCTGACTCCAGCCAATCGTCGCAATGTCTTTAGATTCATCACGTCCTCGGCGAGGTCTTTCCCCTTTGGCGTCTCCAGCACTTTTGGGATTTCTCGGAGACGCGGGCTTCGCATGATGACGCGGAAAGCTTCCAGACCGATTCGGCCTTTGCCGATGTGCTCGTGTCGATCTACTCGCGAACCGCGGCTGGTTTTCGAATCGTTTACGTGAATCGCGACGAGACGATCGCGGCCAATGACGCGATCGAACTCGCGAAATGTTTTTCTCACTCCTGATTCGTTGCTGATGTCGTAACCCGCGGCGAACAGATGTGCGGTGTCGAGGCACACGCGCAACCGGTCCGGCTCGCGCGCGTTCGCAATAATGTGCTCGAGATGCTCGAATCGATGACCGAGGCACGAACCCTGGCCGGCTGTAATCTCGAGTGCGATTTTCGTTTTCACTTTTGGAATTTTCCGAAACACCTCGTCGATGGAATAAACGATCTTCTCCAGGCCGGCCTCTTCGCCCGCACCTAGGTGCGCGCCCGGATGCAACACCAGAAACGGCAGTTCAAGTTGATCTGCCCGGACGAGTTCTTCGCTGAGCGCGCGAATGGAATTAGCGTGAAATTGCGGATTCCTCGCAGCGAGATTGATGAGGTAATTGGCGTGCGCGAAGACGGACAATAATTCACCGCGCTGGAGGTCATCAAGGAAAGCACGGATTTCCTCGCGGAGCAGCGGACGGGCAAACCATTGCATGTTGTTCTTGACGAAAATTTGCATGGCCGTGCAGCGGATCGAGCGGGCGCGCTCGATCGCCATGCTCACCCCGCCGCGGATGGACATGTGCGCGCCAAGGAGAATTTGCGAATTGCGATGGAAAGCCTGGCCGTTGCTTCGCAGCCGTTGCAGGTCGATTTGTGATTTCCTCGTACCCCGCGTCATTGCCTGCAATCGAAAATCACAAATCGGAAATCTAGAATCTCTTCGGGTGCCAATCCGGTTTTTTCAAGCTTCCTTCGCCCACGTATTCGAAAAGTTTGTACATCGGCATGAGCACTATGCCGGGGCCTTTCATGTCCAGCCGCAGATTGAAATCGAGTTTGTCGTCGAGAAAATGAATGTCGCCGTGGCCGAGCATGCTAAAGAGAGAGCCGGCGGCTTCGAAATCCTCCGTGTGAATTATGCCGTTCTCGATCTTGAATTCGGCGCTTGCTTTATGGGCGATGCTGTATCCGCTCCCCGGCACAATGTGGTTCAGAATTCCTGAGAGCGGCCCGAAAATCGGTATGGCGAAAACATCGCCGTTGCTTACTTCCACTTTTCCGCTGCCTCGCATGGTGCGCCAGTCACTGCCCAGGCCAGTGAACTCATACGTGCCGCGCAACATGCCTTGGGAGGTTTTGTAGTTGAAGTACAAGTCAGTGAGGCGCGGAAAATTGATCTCGGTTACCAACAGAGTTGCACGGTAACGGGGATCGTTTCGTGCCAGGGAGATGTCAACGTTCCCTCGCAGCGTACCGGCGAGAAGGTCCGAGCGGACATCGGTAATTTGCAGCCGGTCATTGGTAAACAGCAATCGCGCCGTCACACGGTCGAGCGGCAGTATTTTCCCGAGAAAGACGTAGTCCATTCCGCTTGCGCCATCCACCTTGATCTCCAGCCGCGTGTTTTTGCCGCCGCGAAACTGGTAAACGCCGTTGGCGATCACGTTCGGCGGACGCCGAAACTTGTACGGCACAACAGTTTTCCAGGTCTTTGGGTCGATCCAGAAAATTACCTCGGCGGGATTCAACGAGCTCCGGATGTTCGAGACCCGCACCTCGTGTTTCTTGAAATCGTAGGTGAAACTGCCGGAGCCGGTGCCTTCGTCGCGCGCGACGTGAAGGTCTTCGCAAGTGAGCGCGCCATCGGCAAAACGAATTCGGGTATTAGCACCGTTCATCCACGTTCCGCGAAACCGGCTGCGTCCCAAAACAACCGTGCCGTCGCCCCGCCAACTGGCGGGATTGCGATCGGCGCCCCGGATTGTCATCCGGACCGCGGGCGAACGTTGCCACTGCCATTCCCGCAAAAACTCATTTGCCTCGGCGGGAACAATGGGGCGAACGGCGTCTGGAGATATTGTGCTATCGACGTTGAGCCGAAAATCGCCCGGCGCATCGAAGAGATCTGCCCTGAGTTGGCCTGTCTGATGGCGGACACGCAGGTCGCGAATGAATGTGCGTTCGCCATCCCACGAGAAATCCGCAGTGAGATCAGAGAACGGCACCTTCTTATGCGTGAACGGCCCAAAAGCAGTATGCCCGATGATGTCCGGCCGAAATTGCTCGGCGCCGAAATTTATCGAGCCGGCGATTTCGACCAGAGGTGGCGAATGAAATTCCGTGTCTGTGAGCGGTTCCCCCAGGCCGAACGCATCTAGAAATGCTTTCAAATCGATGCTGCTCTGAATCTGGAATTTTGCGGTGTTGCTTTTCCAATTCCAATCGCCGCGTCCTGCGAAACTGCCCTTGCCGTCGCTCCATTGACACTGCGCGATCTCTAACCGCTGGTTATTCCATTCGGCAGCAGCGGAGAGATCTCTGATTTCGTAGCTGCCACGTTGCAATCGGTCGCCACGCAGCGTCGCTTCGACTCGAGCCTTTTCGATTTCCGCGATGTCTCCGCTGAACTTTACCTGCAACGAAGGAGGCCCGCCGGGGAACCTGAACTTTTGCAGTTCATTCACCACGCGCTGCGCAATCAGCACTCGCCTTTGCCATTCTTCCGACGTGATCGATGGCGACGGCTGATAATTCTCTCGCTTGATCAACTGCCCCCTGGCTGAGACCCGAATTCCACAAAAGACTCCTTCCGCTTGACTGACGTAAATTTGTTCCGGCGGAAAGTAAATATGTGCGCGGAAATTGGTCAGTTGCGGCCGACTGGTTTTGCCTTCGGCCGTCTTGAGTGGAAAGGTAATTTGCGCATCGCGCACATCTAGCGCGTTGAGAAATGGTTCATTATGGACGAGCGCGGCGTAATTGATGTCGAGCGAGACTTCGCTGATCAAGGCAACGGTATTTTCGCGATTCTTGTAATCGAAAATCCTTACGTGTTTGGCGACCAGACCACGGAACGGATCCAGCGTCAGCCGCCCAATGTGGGCTTCGACGCCGCGCTTGTGTAGCTCTTCTACAACGCGGGAACGCCATTCACGGCCAAACCCCCGTCGCGCGAGATAATAACCGCCGCCAAAAATCGCGATGAAGGTGGCGAGAATCGTCAAACGGATTGAAATTGAAAAAACGCGGCGCGCCTGGCGTAACCGTGGAGTCTGCGCAGAACGCCGAACCTGCGTTGGTTCCAGAACTACGGGCATGCGTGATCTTTGAAGCGTTAAGCCGTTGAAGCTTTGGAGGGATATACCAATTTACCGCCCTAACGGTTCAACGCTTCAACGTGATTTCAACCTCCGATCTGCCTGCCGTGAATGCCACGTTTAATCTCGTGAGCACCATCTTTATTTCCATCGGCTGGTATTTCATCCGGCGCGGCGCTTGGCGCCGTCACATGGTGTGCATGATCACGGCCCTTGTCTCGTCTGTTTGTTTTCTGGTTGGCTACATCACTTATCATGCGCACGTTGGAGAGAAATCTTCGGGCTACACCGGCTGGCTCGCCGCAATTTACTTCCCGATGCTCGCTTCCCACGTTCTCCTTGCCTTTGTAACTTTGCCGCTCGTAATTTTGACGCTCATTCCGGTTTTTCGTCGTCGATGGGACCGGCACGCACGGATGGCGCGCTGGACGGTTCCGATCTGGCTATATGTCTCTATCACAGGCGTGCTCGTCTATTTGATGCTCTACAAGTGGTTCCCTCCGCCGAGTGTGGCGCAGGCCAGTCTGCCTGCAAGGTAAGCGCCAAGGGCATTGTCTGCGCCGAGACACCAATCTTGCGCTCGGCGACGATTTGATGTTTCATCAGAACGATGCGCCGCGGCGCAAAGAGGACTTTATGGTGACGATTGCCACGTTTAATGAGCCGGCCAAAGCGCGTCAGGTTAAACGGCGTTTCGAGGATGCGGGGATCAAGGCCGACGTTCACAATGAGGCGCCCTTGCAGGAGTTCGGCTTTATGTCCAGGCCGCAGGCGAACGCGAAAGTCATGGTGGACGATAACGATTTTGAGAAAGCGCAAAGTCTCATGATCGAATGGGAATCGACTGATCCGGACATCTCCGCTGCTCTGATTCGCTGCCCGCAATGCAACTCCTCAAATATAGAGTATCCGCAGATGACGCGGAAATTTTTGACGCCTGCACTCGTCGGCGTGCTTTGCGCGCTCAAAATTATTCCGAAGGAATTTTACTGTCACGATTGTCACTTCACCTGGTCAAACCGGGAAGAGCCCACTATTGGACGGCTTTGGCATCGGTTCTTTCCGGGAAGCGAAGCCGAACAGGGCTAACGCGCTTCCTCAACTCGTTACCGGCGGCGGAGACTCCTTTGCCAACGAGCCTTCTGATTCTGAGCGAAGCAAAGAATCTCGGATTAACTATTTCAGATAGCGAACAACGATCAGCGGCGACATTTCGCTTCGCTCAAGATGACAGCGTCAGCATGAGACAATGAAATGGCTTTTTGTTTTACTGCTAGCCCTGCTAATCTTCGGCGGCGCTGCCTGGTTCGGTTACAACACTTTCGTCAAAGAAGAAATCGAAGTGAAAAAAGAGCAGCGCGGCGAAGTTACTCCGCCACCGGTGGTGGACGTTAGCCTGCCGGAATTTGAGGCGACGGTTAAACTGCGCCAAGATGGGAAACTCGCCGAAACGCGCGACGCGCTTGTCGCTTTTATCCAAAAATATCCCTCCGCAAAACGCTTGGATGAAGCGCGTGATTTGCTCGGAGAAGTCAATGTTGAAATTTTGCTGTCCCGTTATCCCTCTCCGGAAAAAATCGAATACATTGTGAAACCCGGAGACGTGCTCGCGAAGATTGCGCGCAAGCTGAAGACGACGCCGGAGATGATCATGCGCATGAACAGCATGAGCGGCACCATGTTGCGGATTGGCGACCGACTGCTGATTTCACACCCCGATTTCTCGATGGTTATTCAGCGGAAGACGAACTTGGTTGTACTTTTGAACCATGGTGCATTTTTCAAGCAATATCACATCCGCGAGGCAAAACTGCCGGGGAAACAACCGCCGAAGATCACGACCAAAGTTGCCGAAACAATGGCTTGGAAAGGAGGGCAACGCGTCGGCCTCGGCAGCAAGGAGTACCTGACCAGCACCAAGTGGGTGCGGTTCGCTGGCGCGGCGGGTTATACTTTGTATTCCGTGCCGGATTCAACGCATCCCAATGTCGACCAACCGCCTCCGCCGACCGGCTTAGGCCTCGCCGCTACCGATCTCGAGGAGCTAAGCACGCTCGTGAACAATCGCACCCCTGTGACGATTATTGACTGATATCGCTGACGTGTTGAGCCTCCCGAAGATTTCGGGATGGAACCGGGAATTCGGCGCGCTTACTTGACGGTTCGACGCTTTAACGCTTTAACGCTTTAACGCTCATGGAATGGCAACCGCTCGACTTTGAAAAGCCGATCTTTGAACTAGAACGGCGGCTGCAGGACTTAAAGAGTCATTCCACGAAGCACGATGTCGATCTTGGGTCGGCGGTGAAAGAACTCGAGGCAAAACTTCGCGAAACGCGCCGCCATGTTTACCACAACCTGACGGCATGGCAGCGGGTTCAAATCGCGCGGCACACTAAACGGCCGTTCGCTCTTGATTACATCGACCGCTGCTTTACCAACTGGATCGAGCTGCACGGGGATCGCCGTTTTGCTGATGATCGTGCCATGCCATGCGGTATTGCCATGCTCGGCACGCGCCGCTGCGTGGTTATCACTCATCAAAAAGGGCGCAACACCAAGGAGAATGTGATGCGCAATTTCGGGTGCGCGTACCCGGAGGGCTACCGCAAGGCGCTGCGCTTGATGCGGTTGGGCGAGAAATTCGGGATGCCGGTGATTTCATTGATCGACACGCCAGGGGCTTTTCCGGGTATTGGATCGGAGGAACGCCACATCTCAGAAGCAATTGCTGTGAATCTGCGTGAGATGATGAAGCTGCGCGTTCCGGTTATTGCGGCAGTAATCGGCGAGGGCGGCTCGGGCGGCGCACTGGGGATCGGCGTCGCAGATCACGTATTGATTTTCGAGAACGCTTACTACTCAGTGATTAGCCCCGAAGCATGTTCCGCTATTTTGTGGAGAGACCGGCGGCATGCTGCCGAAGCTGCGGAGGCGCTTAAATTAACCGCGCAGAATCTGTTGAAACTGGAGATCGTGGACGAAATCATTCCCGAGCCGGAGGGCGGTGCGCACCGCGATTATGATTCTGCCGCTGCCAATCTGAGCGAGGCGTTGCGCCGGAATTTGGAGCGAATTTCTCAAATTCCGGTCGCGGAATTGCTGGAGAAACGATATCAGAAATTTCGGCGCCTGGGTGTCTTTTCCGAAGGCAAAACCGTCACCGCCGCGGTTCGCGCTTGATGATGTGATGTTTGGGCCTTGGGGCAAATCAGTGGGAGCTTACTGGCTCGGTGCTTTGGCCGCTGTCGCGTTTGCACGCGCTGGGGGCACAGCGTCCGACTTCCGTTTCGACTGCGACACGTTCGCTTTCGCTAATCAAACCGTGTTCGAATATCACGAGGGACACGCTTCTTTGCGAAAACCGTCGGCGACGAAACGAGACGCATATAATCGTCACTGCTTCGTGATGTGCCGCACAGCCGTGCAATTCAAGAAGTTCGCGCGTTTCGACCCGCACAATGCCCCCTTGGATGACGCGTCACTGGCGGCCCGCATTCGCGCTGTGACCCGCCAGGCGGCTTGGACGGAGTCTTCGGCGGAAAATCAACGAATTGTTTTTCCGGGATACAAGGACTTGAGGGAAATGAGCAAGGCCCATCGCGAACTCGTGCAATTAAACATTGGCCATGGATGGCCGAGTTACTTTCGAATCAGCAATGTCCGGATGATTTTTCAAGACGGTACCGGCTACCAGGAACAGACTCACGCTCGATTGAATGCGGCTTTGGCGCGCGACGAGTTTTTCGTTGCCTTTCTTACGACTTACCCTCGTCTGAGCATCAACCACTCGGTATTAATTTATGAGCGGAAATCTTCTTCGTCGAATCCCGGAGTCGAGCACTATCTCGTTTACGATCCTAATCATCCGGAGTCGCCGCGCGAGCTTACCTGGTCGACACGCGATCGCGCTTTCTCCTATGAAAAGGATTGGGATTTTATCGGGGGCTTCGTTCGCGTTTATCAGGTTTACGGCAAACCGCTGCAGTAAAAGCGATTTTTAAATGGGAGCCCCTATGCCAGAGAGTCCGTCCCCGCCAAAACCAGCTCCGCCGTCCCCTGTGCCTCCACCGGAACC
>JBKOYE010000185.1:0-6195 GCA_046725275.1 Verrucomicrobiota bacterium | reverse complement strand
GCGTCGGCCTTGTCCTTATCACTTAGCTTATCATCCCATTTTACTTTACCGTCGCGGTCCACATAGTGTTGCAACTGAGCGATGCTGATGTTGCCGAGGCGATCGACCTGACGAAAAATTGAATCGAGGATCACTCCCCGGACCATGTCTTGTGCTAAAGCGAGGTCTTGAAGACACTTGGGGTCACTTAAGTTTAGGATTTTTGCTACCGGTTGGTTTGAAGAGAGGACTTTGTAGAAGCTGTGTCCTCTAATAGCACCGACCGTCCAATAATCTTCGGGACTGCTTTCTTCTCCCCGAGGGTTCTGGGCCAACGACCCATAGACCGTTTTTCCATCAGGCAGAAGCAATCTTGAGCTGCCTGACTTTGCCATAGCTCGCAGATTGGCCCAGGCCTCAGTGCAACTCGGATGGCCGGTCGTTCGGGCTTGCTCTCCGACCTTTTGGAATTCCTGGAGGTCCATGGTCCGATATGTTGCAGGCGGCACCTCGACCAGGTGACCGAGAAGACGAGAAATGTGAAAACAGGCGAGCCCGGACTGAGCCATAGTCCCCGCCTTGAACTTCGCAATTTTTTCGCCCGACCTCTTGTTACTGTACTTTTTAGTAATGCCGGAGCGGTACGGGCCTTCCGTTTTTTCGAATATCTCTTTAGTCAGCGTCGGAGGAAGCTCATAAATTTCGATACCGGCCGAAGTATTGTGAAGTTTCGGGACAACCCCGACACTTTCAGCGCCGGTCGAGACGTAAAAGTCGAGACCCCCAAGTTCATCAATCTTATTCTTATCATGCTTCGTGAACCAGTCGTTCGAACCTGAGAGAGCCTCTTTTTCTTTAAGCTTCACATCGGGAGGCGTGAACGGAAATGCGGCAAGGCGCTGAGCAACTTCGGTGACCCCCGTAGGCGTCGAGTGTTCAAGCACAGGCGGATCTCCCAATGGAAGCGGCTCGTTTCCTTTATTCATGGTTCAACCCTCAACCTGCCGGATCAAACGATTGTGTTACAACAGCGTCTCGACTACCAGCCAAAAAAATCAAGATTTGAGAGCAGGCCTGCGTAACAGCAGATTCCGGCGGAGAGATTAGAGGTTTATGCCGAAGGAATGGTACGTCAGCTTCCACGGTGGCGAAGAGGAAAGCACGTTAAACAATATTCACGTGTATTCGACTGACGGTAAGAGATTACGAAAGGCTTTAAATAAGAAGAGTCTTCCTTCAGGCATCAAACTTCGTGAGCTTCGCGGATTCGTATTTGGCCCGGACCAGAATCTGTATGTCGTCAATGCGTATTTCGAATACAGCCAAATCCTGAAGTTCAACGGCACATTCAACGAGAATGGACAACACGATTTTGCTGAGCTCTTCGTAAAGCCCCACGCCGAGATGAATCCGGGAATAGATCATCCCTTTAACCTGGCGTTTGACTCTGAGGGGGACCTTTACGTTTCGAGTCAAAACACGAATCTCATCGCGAGATATCACGGGCCCGGGAGCAAGAAAGGTAAGCCTGGAACACCGATGCCTCTTCCCGATAGTCTGCGCCTTGAAAAGGCGGATTTTCCGCCCGGAACTTTCATTCCATCGGCCAGACTGGCATCGAACGGTTTGCTGGAAGTCAGAGCAGTGATTTTTGCGCCAAATAACGAAATGTTTGTCGCAGATCGCGCTGCTGATTGCGTGCGAATTTACGAAGCACGCACGGGTCGCCATTTGCGAAACCTTAGTCCGCAAAGCGATCACCTTGATAGGCCGATCCATCTGTTGCTGAGTCCAGACGGTCGTTATCTTCTCATTGGAAGTGGCGGGAAGGATTCGGTTCTGCGACATGATCTTCGGAAGAGCTCCACGAGCGTCTTTGTCCAGCCAAAGTCCGCAGGCCTTAATGGTCCTGCAGGGATGGCATTTGGCGACGATGGTTTCTTCTACGTCGCTAGTCGCAATTCAAAGCAAATTCTTCGTTACGGGGCGATCGATGGCCGGGCGCGCGGCAAACCTTTCATCAATGACTTGGTCGATAACCCGGAGTTTTTGATGCTCGTAGCCCACTGAATTCTTGTCGCATCCGTTGAACTACGGTTGTCTGCGCTGCGCTAGAGAATTGACTGCGCCCTCGAAACTTGGCATCAAGAATGCCATGAAAAACTCCGTCACCACCGTATTGCTCGCTGCCTCACTTCTTTTGGCCAGTTGCGCTTCTGTAAACACGGCACATACTCCGCCCGATGGTAGCGCTGAGAGGAATGCCATCCTCCAAGCAGTTCATCACGCATTAGCTCGTCAAGGGCGAAAGAATCTGGTGCTGGTTGTTCCATATCTGAAGGTCCATAACGGGTGGGCCTGGATACAAGTAAACCCGCAATCAGCAGACGGGCGGCAACACTACGAGTCGCAATCCGGACTTCTCCAACAGACAGCGAACAAATGGACGTTACTAGAATGGATGCCTGCCGAGGAAGGAACCGATTACGCAAAATATTTCCAAAAATTGAAAACCAAGTATCCCTCAGCACCATCTGATATTTTCCCTCAGTGATCCTCTAACTGAAAATCTTCCACCACACGTAATACAACTCGGGTGACTCCAGCTGGTGTAAATTGCACATGCCAATTGTTTCGACCGGAGAGCGGGCTGTGCAGTTAGAACTTGCGCGAGACCGACCATAAGTCTCAGCACCCATCTTGGTGCGACGACGAATCTCTTGCTTTCTCATGACGTGATCTGCAAGAATCAAAGCAGTGGCGGAAATCAAGTGGGATCTGCTGGTTGACCGGATCAACGACGGAAAGTGTACGCCATTCCTGGGGGCGGGCGCTTGCGCGGATGTACTGCCCGTCGGAGGTGCAGTGGCGCAAACCTGGGCGCAGACATATGGCTACCCGCTGGACGATTCACACGATCTCATTAGGGTCGCGCAGTACATTGCCGTGACGCAGGATCCGATGTGGCCAAAAGAGGCAATCATCAAGGAGTTCAAGAAACGTGTTGAAGAAGTTGGCCCTCCTGATTTCAACAACCCGCTAAAACCTCATTCATTTTTGGCAGACCTCCCGGTTCCTGTCTACCTAACCACGAATTACGATGACTTTATGGAGCAGGCGTTGCGGAGCCGCAAGCGCGACGCCCAACAGGCGCTCTGCCGTTGGAACGACTACTTGGAGGCAAACAAAGAGAGCGCTCCCAGCGCCTTCGACAAACGCAACTACAAGCCGGACGTCAACAAACCCGTGGTTTTTCACCTTCACGGCCATAGCGGCGTTCCCGAATCGCTGGTTCTTACCGAAGACGACTACCTCGATTTCATGGTGAGTATCTCGCGTAACGAAGACTTGCTTCCTCCTCGTGTTCGCGAGGCGCTTGCCGGTACGACGCTTCTTTTTCTTGGATACGCGATCACGGACTGGGACTTCCGGGTCCTCTTTCGCAGCCTGGTAAGTTACCTCTCGAAAAGCGTCCAGCGTGGGCACATTTCCGTGCAACTTGACCCTGGGAAGAAAGGTAACGATGCAGAAAAAGCAGCCAGGGCACAGGATTACTTGAACCGCTATTTTGGAGGCTTGAACATCGGTATGTTCTGGGGAACGTGCGAGCAATTTGTCGCCGAACTGCGCATGCGATGGGAGGCGGCTAGGGTTGCCAAATAATTCCACGCCTTTTGTTGGGCCGCGTCCGTTCAAACGCGAGGACGCATCTCTCTTTTTCGGCAGAACGGACGAAGCCGATGAGCTTCTATCCCTTGTCGTGGCAGAACGCGAGGTGCTGTTCTATGCGCAGTCTGGAGCGGGGAAAACGTCCTTACTCAATGCGGGGCTACGGCCATTGCTCGAGAGAGAAGGTTTCGAGGTGTTGCCCATCGCCCGTGTTCGCTATCAGTCGTCCGAGGAAATCGAGACCCAGCAAGTCGCAAATGTCTACGTCTTCAACGTCCTAACAGGTTGGGCGGCGCTCGGGCATAACGTCAGCCAGCTGAACTCGATGAACTTGGCGGACTTTCTCGACGAGCTTCCGCCCCAACTCGACAAGGAAGGCTTACCCCAGCCGCGGCTTCTCATTTTCGATCAGTTTGAGGAACTCTTCACATTTTATCCCGAGCGAGCCAGTGACCGGCGGGGCTTTTTTGAGCAGGTGCGCGATGCGCTTGGCAGGAATCGGCTGTTAAGGGTGATTTTTGCTATGCGCGAAGAGTACATTGCCGAGTTGACGCCGTACGCTTCGATCCTTCCTGAGAAACTGCGAACGCGTTTCCGTCTCGAGCGACTGCGCGAACCGGCTGCGCTACAGGCTGTGACCGAACCATTGACGCGCTCGCGGTTTTGCTTCGCGCCAGGCGTCGCCGAAAAACTTGTCGGCGATCTGCTGCAAGTGAACCTTGGCGATAAAGCACACTCCGTCCGCGGCGAATACGTCGAACCGGTGCAGCTTCAAGTCGTCTGCGACGCGTTGTGCCGTCGCCTGCCATCGAATACCAGCGTGATTACGCTCGATCACCTCCAAAGCTTTGGGAATGTCAACGAAGCGCTCGCGAATTTTTACAAAGGCTGCCTGAAACAGACAACGCGGACGACGCATGTCTGGGGCGGGCGGCTCCGACGGTGGTTTGGGGAAAAGCTGATCACGCCGGAAGGTGTGCGCGACACCGTCCGTCAAGGTCAGGAGGAGACCGGGGGACTTCCGAATGGAGCTGTCCAAAAGCTCGAGGAACTCCACTTGATACGCGGTGAGGAGCGTCCGGGCCGCGGCCGTTGGTATGAGCTAACTCACGATCGATTCATTGGTCCTATTCAGGAAGTGAATAGGAATGCAAGCCGCCGTGTGCGGCGCTTTCAGAGTATCGCGGCCAGTGCTGTGTTACTGATCCTTCTCGCTGTCTGTGTTCTCCTCTACCGAAGTAACAGGCGTTATCAGAAGGTCAGCGAATTCATGGCGCGCGGCGCACAACTGGCAAACGATGGAAGGGACGTAGAAGCAGTGCAACAATTCGAGCGGGCGCTTGAAGTTGACCCCTTAAACCGCGAAGCCCATGTCGAGGCGGCCAACCATGCCCAGCTCGCCGGCCTTTATAACAAAGCCGTGTCGCACTACCAAAGCGGGTTGAGAATCAAACCCGATGCCTCGGTACATGTTGCCCTCGCCCGGCTTCACCTAGCGAGGGCAGTAGATCCTTCTGAGCCTGATGCTGCTGCTTGTTTTGACGAAGCTCAAGCCGAGATAGACGAAGCGGCGAAGCTGGATCCAGCATCCCCGGCACCAGACGCAGCGCGCGGGGACTTGGAAGTTGGTCGCGAGAACTACTCCGACGCTGAAAACTATTACCGCGATGCAATCAAAAAAGACCCAAATGGGCGAGACGCATACATCGGTTTGGCGTACGTACATCTCCATCAAGGCGAAGCTGACGAAGCGATTCGTGACGCCAAGAAAGGCGTTGACCTTGGCTCAGAGGCACCTGCGTCACATAATGTCCTTGGTGAGGCGTTTCTCTGGAAAGGAGATGATGTTCGGGCTGCCGCTGAGTTCAATCGTGCCATCGGTTTGAGTTCGACCAAAGCGGCCGCTAACTCTAAAGGGGCGTTCGAATTGAACAAAGCCAAATACGACTCACACACCCGACTTGGCGACGTCTATTATCTTGAAAGGAGGTATGAGCTGGCTAAATCCGAGTTTGATCAGGCTCTTAAGCTGGCCACATCGTGGAATTACAATATTTGGATGGCCCAAGCTTCTTCCTCCCTTGGCTATATCGCTTTGAAGGAACGTAAACCGGAGGCTGTCGATCGCTTTAACGACGCTTTGCGATGGGATCCCGACAACCCTAACGTGCACTTCGCCATGGGTATTATGTATGCCCTCCTTAAAGATCAGCACGAGAAGGTTAAGGCGCACTGGGACAAAGCTCTCAAACTGCGCAAGGGTACCGATCCTTTGGAGCGAATGGAGCGCGTGGTCTACAGCGTAGCTCTCGGTGCGCCTGGCAGCGTCGAGGAGATGAGCTCTATCTTAAGAGAACACCCGCCGATAGGCATGATGCGCGCGGCGTTAGATGATGCCGATTCGCTGATAACGTTTGGGATCCAGGTGCCAGCGAGCCAGGAGGTTCGCAAGATGCTGTCTGCGGCCATCGAAGACGCTCTTAATCAGCACACCCAGCAACAATAAGCGTAGCCATTCCGAGCGTGGGAAAATGGTAGATAGAGGAG
>JBKOYE010000116.1:0-6691 GCA_046725275.1 Verrucomicrobiota bacterium | reverse complement strand
ATTCTTGAGCCGCCATCGGTGAAACGCGCCACCATGCACGCCAAGGTGACGCCACGGATTTGATGAAGTCGTTAGTCATGTTAGTGCCATAATGAATGCAGTAATCGCATGTGGAGGAACTGGTGGACATCTTTTCCCTGGCATTGCTGTAGCGGAAGTGCTGCAAGACCGCGGTCACGAAGTGATGCTGTTAATTTCCGAAAAGGACATCGACGCGGTGGCACTTTCTAGCCGGACAAACTTCCGCGTGGAAAAATTACCGACAGTAGGCCTGCCGTCGCCGTTCTCGCCGACGTTCTTTGGTTTCACTCGCCGCTTCTTTGAAAGCTTGTCACTTTGCCGATCACTGTATCGGAAGTTTAAACCACACGCTGTGCTCGGCATGGGTGGGTTCACGTCCACCGCGCCAGTGTTGGCCGGACGCATTCGCGGGATAGCCACTTTCATCCACGAATCGAACGCCGTGCCTGGAAAAGCCAACCGCTGGACCGCACGGATGGTGAACGCAGTCATGCTCGGTTTCAAAGAATGCGCGCCCTTTTTTCCGAGAGCGTGTACGGAAATTACGGGCACGCCGGTTCGGACCGAGCTGGTACATTTGGACCGGGCAGATGCGCGGCGGAAACTCGGATTGCGCGAGGATCTCGCCACGCTGCTTGTGATGGGCGGCAGCCAGGGGGCCAGCGGGATTAATCAAGCCCTGATCAAAGCGCTGCGGTTTTTACAAGGTTTGCCGCTACAAGTGATACACCTCTCCGGTGCGCGAGACGAAGGCCTGGTTGCAGACAATTATCGCCGTGAAAACGTCCCTGCTTACATTGCTCCATTTCATCATCGGATGGAAGAAGTTTACAGCGCCGCCGATCTAGTTGTTGCTCGCGCGGGTGCGGCCAGTCTGGCTGAGTTCGCCGCCTTTTCACTGCCCGGCATCTTGATTCCGTTTCCCTACGCGACGGATGATCATCAAACGCGCAATGCAGAAATCTACGCTCACGCTGACGCGGCAATTCTCCTCAAGCAGTCGGAGATCTCCGGTGAATTGCTTGCACGCAAAATCCGCGAGTTGATTGAAAACCCGCAACGGCTGCAGCAAATGGCATCGAATTCCACGCGTCTCGCGCCGAAAGGTGCAGCCGGCCGCGTGGTTAACACGATGGAAAAATACACAACTCATGAATCTCGCGTCTGAAGCAACTGCCGCGTACGCCGATCCTGCGCGCGAAGAATTTCGGCGTCGCGATACGTTGCCAGACCTGTCGCGATTTCTCACGGGGGAACAACATCGAATTCACCTGGTCGGCGTAGCGGGAAGTGGTATGAGCGGGCTCGCAGCGCTTCTCATCGAGCTCGGTCATTCAGTGAGCGGATCCGACAAAGCGACGACTACGGAGACGGATCGACTGCAACGGCTCGGGCTGCGCTTTTATGATCAGCACCGGCCGGAGCACGCCGACACGGCTGAGCTTGTGGTTTTTTCCTCCGCAATCAAAAACGACAATCCAATTCTTCTAGCCGCTCGTTGTTCGGGAAAACCGTTGTTTCGACGCGCGGAAGCCGTCGCTGCAATCATGCAGGCCAAGCGCGGTGTTGTGATTGCCGGAATGCACGGCAAAACGACGACGTCGGCAATGTCGGCACACGTACTTCGCGAAGGCGGCCTGCACCCCTCTCACTATGTTGGCGCCGAAATTCCAATCCTCGGAACGAACGCCCATTGGGATCCGCGCGGCGAATACTTCGTTGCCGAAGGCGACGAAAGCGACGGCACGTTGCGCTGCTTCCATCCCGAGTACGCACTCATTTTAAACATCGAGGAAGAGCACCTCGATTTTTATCCTGATCTCGTCGCGATCGAAAAAGTGTTTGCGCAATTGATCGATCAAACCAGTGGAAGCGTTCTCTACAACGTCGATGATCCGAACACCGCGCGATTGTGCGCAGAACACAAGCGCGGGGTTTCGTACGGATTTTCCAAGCAAGCGGACTACCGTGGGTTCGACGTCGAGCTGCGGGATTTCGGTTCATCTTTTTCGGTTTGTCAGCGCGACGAGAAACTCGGGCAAGCAACTCTGAATGTTCCCGGAGAACACAATGTGCATAACGCCCTTGGCGTGATCGCGCTTGCCTCGGAGCTTTCAATTCCGTTCGACAAAATCGTGGCGTCGCTTCGGAAATTCGAGCACGCGCGCCGCCGTTTCGAAATCAAATATGCGAGTGACCGGTTTTTGCTCGTGGACGATTACGCGCATCATCCGACGGAGATCCGTGCCACGCTCAGTACAGCGAAATCGATTGGCCGGCGGCGTCTCGTGACGATGTTTCAGCCGCATCGTTTCTCTCGAACTAAAGCGCTGTCTCGCGAATTCGGCAGCGCCTTCGACGACGCCGACCGAGTCGTCATTACAGACGTGTACGCTGCGAGTGAGACGCCGATCCCAGGAATCAGCGGCCGAACAATTGTCGATGAAATCATGCGCCACGGGCATCGCGGCATGAGTTATCAGCCCCGCTTGGAGTGGGTGCATCGTGAGGTGGGAAACCTGCTGGAGTCCGGCGATCTTGTTTTAAGTCTCGGCGCGGGCAATATCCACGAACCATTGGAGATCCTCGCCGCCGATCTCGTGATCGCAGAGAAACTAAAAACAATCGTCGGCGAAGAAGGTGAAGTCCGCCTCTACGAGCCGCTGTCGAAGCATACGACGCTGCGCGTTGGCGGACCGGCGCAATTCTGGGTCGAGCCGCGGAGCGAGCGCGCCTTTGCGGAAGTGATTCGCTTTTGCCGGGACGAGCACCTGCCGCTGTTCGCAATCGGACGCGGATCGAATCTTCTCGTTCGCGATGGCGGGATTCGCGGCATCGTCGTTCATCCGTGGGGCGGCGATTTCGAGAAAATCGAAGTTGACGGGTGCGAAATCACCGCAGGCGCAGGCGTGAAGTCGAGGCAGGTTGCCTACGCTGCACGTGCGGCAAATCTCGGCGGACTCGAATGGATGGAGGGAATCCCTGGCGCAGTCGGCGGCGCATTGCGAATGAATGCCGGCGCCATGGGCGCGCAGACTTTCGAGAACGTTACGCGCATTCGTTACCTGGACACGGAAGGCAATTCGCATGTTAAGGATCGCGATGAGCTGGAAGTCTTTTACCGGCGCTTCCCATTGCTTAAGAAAAACTTCGCGATTTCCGCAACCTTCCGCGGCCACCCGGCCGAACGGACAGAAATCGACAGCCGTTTGCGCGAATCGCAGGAGAAACGGCGCACCACGCAGCCGGTCGCTAAGAGCGCAGGCTGCATTTTCAAAAACCCTGCCAGCATTCCAGCCGGAAAATTGGTCGATGAACTCGGGCTCAAGAATTCGCGCGTCGGAAATGCGCGCGTCTCCCAGGTGCATGGCAATTTTATCGTGAACGATGGCGACGCGACGGCCGCGCAAATACTTCGGTTGATTGACAACATTCAGAGTGTCGCGCGGAAAACACGCGGGATCGAATTGGAAACCGAAGTGGAAATCGTGGGAGAATCGGAATGATCAAAGGCGAGGAATTACCGAAGAAGATTGCAGTGCTGATGGGAGGCCCAGGTTCGGAGCGCGAGGTTTCGCTTGCGACCGGGCGAGGTGTATCGAAAGCGCTTCGGTCGTTAGGTGCCGAAACGGTGGAAATTGATGTGCGAAACGAGGATTTCCAACTGCCGAGCGGTGTCGATCTCGCGTTCAATACGATCCACGGAACTTTTGGCGAGGATGGCCAGATTCAGAAAATTCTGGAACGCCGCGGGATCGCATATACCGGCGATGGCGCGAGCGCGAGCGAGATCGCTTTCGATAAAATTCGAACGAAGCAAAAATTTCAGGAACACGGAGTAACCACTCCGCCGTGGGAAGTCATTCACCCCGGGCAGCGGCCGACGATTCCGTTGCCGATCGTCGTCAAGCCCGCGCGAGAAGGCTCAACCGTAGGCGTCGTCATCGTGAAGAACGAAAACGAGCTCGAGTCCGCCATCGGCGAAGCCTCAAAATATGATCGCGAATTGTTGATAGAAAAATTTGTGCCCGGCCGGGAATTAACGATAGGTATCCTCGGTGACCAAGCTTTGCCCATTATCGAAATAGTTCCAAAGGGCGGCTTTTACGATTTCAACAATAAATATCCGTTTCTCAATCCGCAGGCTGGCGGTGGAGCGGAGCATATCTGCCCGGCAAACATCGACGGGGGAAAAACAAAGGAGATCCAGCAACTCGCGCTCCGTGCGTTTCGGGCAGCCGGTCTGCAGGTGTATGCGCGTGTGGACGTAATTCTATCCGAGAACGGACAGCCGAACGTTTTGGAGATCAATACCATTCCCGGAATGACCGAAGCTAGCCTGTTACCCGAGGCGGCTGCGGCAACGGGCATCGATTACGCAGATCTTTGCGCCCGGATAATTGCGCTTTCTCGCCTTCGCCAAGCCGATGGCGGGCAGGTGCATGCCAGAACAGAAGGCAACAAATGAGTTTTAGCCAAAGACGTTCCCGAGCGCGCAACCGGCGGCTGTCGAATATGTGGCAGCGGCGGCAACAACACCTGCTGGATGTGAAAGTCCGGTCCCGCAGAGCGACCCAGCACCGCATTCACAGCGCGATGGGCCTGATGTGGAAATTGACTTTGCTCCTAATTTTGTGCGCAGCCGGTTACGTAGGTGCGCGCGAAGCTGCGAGACGCCTTTTCTTCGAGAATCCAGATTATCAGGTTAAAACAATTGAATTGCAGACTGACGGCACACTCCAGCGTGAGCAAGTTTTAAAAGCAGTCGATCTCCACGAGGGCGAAAATATCTTTAGTGTTAACCTGGCGTCGGTTCGCGACCGGATACAGCAGCTACCTCAGGCCGACGAAGTTGAGGTTGTGCGAAAACTGCCCGGCGAAATCGATATTCGCATCGTGGAAAGGAAGCCCGTCGCCTGGATCACAAGCGAAACAGAAATTACCGATCCATTTGCGTCGGATGCGGCGTTTTTGGTTGGCACCCGGGGAGTTTTGATGAAACAAAAGAAGTTGTTACCCGAATATCTGGGACTGCCGCTAATCGTAGGATGCTCGGGCGAATCGCTCAAGGCGGGAAAAGTTGTCGAATCGCCTGAAGCAAAAACAGCGCTCGAGTTGCTGCGTCTCGCCGAGAGCAGCTTTTTGCAAACGCGCTTTCAGATTCGCGAAATCGATATTTCCAAAAGTTATTGCCTCTTGGTGACGGACAAAAATCGCACTCGCGTCATATTTGCTTTGAATGATCTCGAAGAGCAATTGCGGCGGCTGCAAGTGTTCCTTGATTATTGCGATAATACCAAGCAGGAGCTGGAAACTTTGAACCTGGTCGCGCAGCGAAACATTCCCGTAACATTCACCAGTCCAGCGGCAGCTGTGATCAATGACACGCTGGAGCCGGCTGTCGAGCCGCAGATCATGAAAGCGATCCCGGTGCATGCGGCAGAAGCGCACATTCGTCAGGATTCCGCCACATCACAGGCCGTATCCGCAGCGCCGAAATCGCGCGCTGCTTCTAAACCCGTTCCGAAGGCAATTCGTAACCAACAAAAGAAAAGTAGTAACAAGAATGGGGCACAATAATTTGATGGTCGGTCTGGAGATCGGCACCTCCAAAATCTGTGTCCTCGTCGGGGAGAGCCGGCCCGATGGCACGCTCAAAATCCTCGGGGTAGGCCAGGCGCCATCGCGCGGCGTGCGCAAGGGAGAGATCGTCGATTTCGAAACGGCGATGAAATGCTTGCACGAAGCAGTTGTCGATGCCGAACAGAAAAGCGACGTAATGATTAAGAGCGTTTACGTCGCTGTCGCAGGCTCACATCTGCAGAGTTTTAACAATCGCGGATGCGTGATGCTGCCAGAGGACCGCGATGAAATTGATGAACAGGATGTGGAGGACGTAAAAATTAACGCGCGCGAGGTGAGCATTCCGGCACAAAACGCGTTTCTCCATTCCGTTATTCAACATTACCAGGTCGATGGACAGCAGGGCGTGCTGAACCCGGTTGGGATGCTTGGCCAAAAATTGGAAGCAGATTTTCATATCATCCACGGCGTGCGCACACGGATTCAAAACACCATTCGATGCGTGAAAGAACTGCCGCTGGACGTTGAAGACGTCGTGTTTAGCGGACTCGCTTCCGCGCAGGTCGTACTCACGCAGCACGAAAAAGACCTTGGCGCGCTCGTGATCGACATGGGCGGTGGAACGACTGATTATGTCTTATACTCGGAGGGCGCGGTGAGACAAAGCGGTTGTCTTGCCGTCGGCGGCGACCACATCACGAACGATATCTCAATGGGCCTGCGCATCCCCATGGCGCGCGCGGAGAAATTAAAAATCGAAGAGGGCAGTTGTGTTCTGGGAAATTGTCTTCCTGGTGAAATGATCTTGCTCAAGGACGATTCCGGCTTTGCGGGGAAAGAGATCGAGCGCGAAACACTGAACACGATCATTCATCTCCGCCTGCGCGAAGCGTTTGAGTTGCTCAAACGCAGACTCGAAGAAGAACCGTATCTCGGCTATCTCGGTGCCGGCATTTTCATTACTGGTGGCTGCAGTCTTTTGGGCGGAATCGATCATCTCGCGGCGGAAATTTTCGAAATACCGGCCAACCTGACGCATGCTCAGACGGCGTGGGGCGTGACGTCCGCGGTGGAAAATCCCCAGTTC
>JBKOYE010000053.1:0-13178 GCA_046725275.1 Verrucomicrobiota bacterium | reverse complement strand
TGATAGCTCGTGGCGAGAAGCTGAAAACATAACAAGTGCAGTAATCGGCAAAGACCTGCCAAAGTCGAATCCGCTCCGTCAGAGTTTAGGCGCATATCTCAATGCCGCTGGGATCGAGGCCGGTTACGGGTTTTTCGCGCCACACGTGCCTGTCACATACAAACTTGTTTTTGAGTTACACTATGGGGACGGTCGGATTGAATATGAAACGCCCAGAGTAAAGACCGGTTCCGCGGGCCTGCATTTGGTTAGCCTTATGGACTTCATCGGACAGGTCGAGGACAGCTTCGTCCGCGAAGGCATGATTAAATTCCTCGTTTATGCGGCTTGGCGTGAACATCGCGCTGTCTCCATGATTCGCGCCGTTTTTGGAACGGTTGATTTTCCCACAGCGGGAGAGTTCGAGCGCGGAAGAAGGGAATCGTACCAAGTCCTCTACGCGTACGATGTTACTTTTGAGCCAAAACCGGTTTCAAAACATCAGCCGTAATCTGCATGCAGGCGGCTTGGAAACGGGTAATTGATTTCTTCTACCCCATCCAATCTGATGAATGGCTTACCGTTCTGCGCATCGGCCTTGCCATCGAAGTGCTGCTTTACTGTTCGTCGATGCGCAGCGATTGGAATTATCTTCTCGCAGGGACTGGCCGCGGCTTAATCAGCCGTGACTTATCTGAAGCCGCGCTGTCAGGCGAGAGTTCGTTTATTCCCAGACTGGGCTGGCTGGTAAGGATTGGAAGCCATTTTGGGCTAAGCGAAACAATAACACTGGCTGCGGTTTGGCTCTGTTTACTTTGTGCTGCTTGCTTCCTGGTTATCGGGCTCTTTAGCCGAACCGCGGCAATCTCAACATGGTTTTTTCATCTCTGCGCAGTCAAAAGTGGAGGTCTTTTGGCGTATGGGATGGATAACTTTACGACAATCGGCCTCTTTTATTTGATGCTCTCACCGCTGCCGGATAAGTGCTCGGTGGATTACAGATTTCGAAAAGTAGCGCTAAAGAATCCGCACCTTCTTGGTCTCTTCCGCCGGGTGTTGCAGATTCATCTCTGCATCATTTATTTCTTTGGAGGCCTGGCAAAGTGCGCTGGACCCGGCTGGTGGAATGGCAATAGCCTCTGGCGCGCGCTCACCAATACGCCTTTCAACGTCATCGATCCGGAAATACTCGTGAGATGGAAATACTTCTTCCCGCTCGTCGGAATCTTTGTTTGTCTGTTGGAAATCGGATATCCATTTTTTATCTGGAACAGCAAGACGAGAAAGATTTGGCTGATCGGAATTTGTTCAATGCACGTCGGAATTGGCCTAACCATGGGCATGTACCTCTTCGCGTTCGTCATGATTGTTCTCAATCTCGCTGCGTTCGGTCCGGGGCTTATTCGCTTAGAGCGCCACAGAATCACTCTTCGGCCCCACGAGGCTGTCACGTGAGATTATTAGCTCGCACAGGGGTATTTGTCCTCGACCACAGCTAGCAGTACTATTAGGCTTCACAGAGGGTGAACCCGCAAGACACGCCGGCGGAAACGGCGCCCGATCTCCAACTCGAGATTGCACACCTCCTGTTAATCGATGTGGTCGGTTATTCAAAGCTGCTCGTCAACGAGCAGATAGAATTGCTGCAAGCGTTGAAGCAAATCGTGAGAAATACGGAATGCTTTCGCGCCGCGGAAG
Organism: Verrucomicrobiota bacterium; assembly: GCA_046725275.1. GTDB lineage: Bacteria > Verrucomicrobiota > Verrucomicrobiia > Chthoniobacterales > UBA10450 > Udaeobacter. The sequence continues at coordinate 11,501 of JBKOYE010000053.1, read as the reverse complement.
CGAGGGGCGAACTCATCCGAGTGCCGACCGGCGATGGGATGGCGCTCGCTTTCTTCCACAGTCCGGAAGAACCGGCGCGATGTGCTCTCGAGATTAGCAGAGCCTTGCAAGAGCAGCCGAAGATCCTGCTGCGGATGGGAATTCACAGCGGCCCGGTCAACCGAGTCATGGATGTAAACGAGAAAATGAACATAGCCGGTCCTGGAATTAATCTGGCGCAGCGAGTCATGGATTGCGGCGATGCCAGACATATTCTCTTGTCCGCGCACGTGGCGGAGGACCTGTGCCAATACCGGAATTGGCAACCGTGCTTGCATGATCTCGGTGAATGCGAAGTCAAGTACGGCCGGCGCCTGCATTTGTTTAACCTGCACAAGGATGGCCTCGGCAATCCGCAAGTCCCTGGGAAACTTCGGCGGGGAAGAAAGAGATCCGCGTCCACCATTAGCGTCCGTCCAATTGCTGCGCCTCGTTGGCCCAAGGTTGCGCTGGCAATCGCTTTTCTCTCGTTCGCGGTCGCCCTGGTTACCAGTGCCCTGATTTTTTTCAATCGAGCGCCAACAGCGACGACGGCGAGAGCCCTTGGCGCGCTGGCTTCGATTCCCGAAAAGAGTATCGCCGTTCTTCCGTTCGAGAACTTAAGTAACGATAAAGAAAATGCTTACTTCGCTGATGGTGTACAGGATGAAATTCTCACTGGCCTTTCCAGAGTTGCCGACCTGAAAGTGATCAGTCGCACATCAGTGATGCACTACAAGGCTCGGCAGCGAAATCTGCGCGAGCTCGCAGCCGACTTGGGCGTCGCGCATATTTTGGAAGGAACCGTTCAGCGAGCCGGCGATCGTATCCGCGTGAGTGCTCAACTGATCGATGCCAGAACCGACGCGCATCTTTGGGCGGAACACTACGATCGGAATTTCGCTGACGTATTTGCAATCGAAAGCGAGGTGGCTGCGAAGATAATCGCCCAGCTTCAAGCCAAAATCTCCCCTAGCGAAAAGGCGGCAATCGAGGAAAAACCAACGGCTGATCTGGCGGCCTACGATCTTTATCTTCGCGCAAAACTTTTGATTGAGAAGGCCGTGTTTAACGAATCTAAGAATTCGATGCTCCTTGAGGCTATTCGGTTGCTTGAGCAGGCGGTGGCGCGTGATCCGTCATTTATCCTCGCATATTATCAACTCGCTCATGCACATGACCAAATGTACTTGCTTGAGTTCGATCACACGCAAGATCGCCTCGATTTGGCCGACGCAGCCATCCAATCGGTAAAGCGGTTACGTCCCGACTCCGGTGAAGCTCATCTTGCGCTAGCAAAACATCTTTATTGGGGATATCGCGATTATGATCGCGCCCGCGAGGCACTGGCCGCCGCGCGACGAGCCCTGCCAAACGATCCGCTTCCATTTCTGCTGACGGGGTACATCGACCGCCGGGAGGGACGCTGGGATAAAGCCACGCATAACATGGAACGCGCAGTGGAGTTGGATCCGCAAAACTTTTTTACTCTGCAGCAGATTGCCCTTACCTACACAGCGTTGCGGCGGTACGCAGATGCTGCTGCCATATTGGATCGCGCAGTCGCGCTTGCGCCCAAGGATGTCAGCGTCCGTGTCCAACGTGCTGGCGTCGATCTCGAATGGCGGGCCGACACAAAGCCACTGGACTCCACGATTCAGGCGATTATCGCCAATGAACCTGACGCGATTAAGCTTGTCGTTGATCAATGGCTCGTTCTCGCCATTTGGGAGCGGGACTCGAGTGCGGCCGACCGGGCGTTGTCGTTACTTGACGCCAACGGCTGTTATGGCGACATGCCTTTTCCGCGCGCCTGGTGCGAGGGGCGTGTCGCGCTTTTGCGCGGCGAGGTTGCATCGGCGAGAGACGCGTTTACTCGAGCCCGAAAGGAAATTGAAGGAGTTGTAAGTCAGCAATCGGACTATGCGCAGGCTCTCTGTGCGCTCGGAATGATCGATGCAGTTCTCGGAAATAAGGAAGACGCGATTCGGGAGGGCCGGCGAGCGGTTGAATTGCTGCCGGTGACGAAAGATTCGATCGATGGCGCGCAGTTAGTGCAGTATCTGGCGGTGATCTACGCTTGGGTCGGGCAGAAAGATCTCGCCTTCGAGCAATTGCGCATCGCGAGCAGTATTCCCGGCTATTTAAGCTATGGCTCGCTCCAGTTGGATCCGTTATGGGACCCATTGCGCCGGGACCCACGGTTCGAGAAAATCGTCGCCTCCCTCGCGCCAAAACAATAGCGAGAATTTTTCGGACAATTTCGGACACTCGGATTGGGTAATTCTGCGAGTGATCGGTCGGCAGGGCGCGTCCATCCTCGTCCGTGTAATGGGACTCATCCTTTGCTCCCTGGCAGTGGAAATCGTGCTGACTGCGCTCGGTGTCGGCGGCTGGACGACGGGCGCGCCGCACTAGCGCACAAGCGTCGCGACGTGATTCGTTGAAACGTTAAAGCGTCCGCCAAGGCGGATTCGTCCAGTGGCGAATTGAAGCGTTAAAGCGGGAGAATTTAGGCCACGGCAATGGAGACAGTAGCGCCTTCTCTTATCTGTCTAGCATACCAGCGTTAAGCGCTTCTTTTTCGTTCGGGTGGAATTCGACGAAGCGGCGTTTTATTTCGCCGTTTACTGCCTGACAAACAAACCAGCCTTTCTCGGGCGAACCATCGTGGTTTTGGCGGACGCGTGCGCAGCATCTGTCGGTGGTGATGATCGAGTGCCGGAACGGACGTTCGGTGAACCCGTGAAAATGGCCGCAGAAGACGGCTTGGAGGTTCAGTCCATAGCAGCGCTCAAGTAAATCGTCGGCGTTGAGGGGGCGGGCCCAGACGGAGTCGCCCAACGGAAAATGAGTGAACAGGATGGTAGGGCGACGGGGATCCAGTTTGGACAGGTTTTGATCGAGCCAGGTAAGAGTGGCGGCTGATATTCGGGTGTCCTTCCACTTTGTCCCTTCGCTGGAATCCAGGCCGATGATTTGCCAGCCGCGGTGAGTAAAGGAGTAGTTGATTTGTTCAGGAAAAATCCGCTCATACGCTGACCTGTCGGTGGATGATTGGTAGTCGTGATTGCCTACCACGGTGTGACATGGAATGCCGAGCGCGGAGAAGGAATCCTTGATCAGGGTCAATTGCGCCGGCGTGCCGTTTTCGGCAAGGTCGCCACCGCGAAGGCAAAACTCTGCCCTGGGCGCGCTCGCCTTCATCTGGTGCACCACGTCATCGAACCACGGGCGGCACGCCTCTTCGAGAGCGTGCAGGTCGTTTACCGCGATGAATGTGAAATCCTCGTGAGCCGGAGCGTCTGCGCCGCGCAGCCGACCGGGCCAAAGACCGAGTGATAATAACGCGCCTGCGGAGAGACGGAGCCACTCGCGGCGAGTAAGTGCAGCGGGCATGATTAACGCTATTCAGTGTCGGGACGAACGCCACTCGCGTGAAGGTATCAGCGATCAGTCGTTGAGCTTACGCGTAGGCGAGTTTTCCGCAATCCAGCATCGACTCGTCACCTGTAAACATCTTTGCGATGTCGCACGCGTTGAATTTCCACGATTTTCGTATCGCGGAGACGCTCATACACGACGCGATAATCGCCTACGTGAATTCGGTAGGTGCGCTCGGAGCCACTGAGTTTCACCGACCCGTGCGGCAATGGATCTTCGCCGAGCTTCTCCAGTTCAGCGACAATGCGAGATACTGGTTCACGCGGAATCCGGCGATCCTTTCTCGTCGATTTTCGCCAGTGCAGATTAAACGAGGCCATCGCCTTGAGCTCGGAAACGAATTGCTCGTGCGGAATGGTGGGCTCCTCCCGGCGCTCTGGTACGACGGCCAATCTTCGAGGTCTTCCAGCAACTTTTCGTACTCAGCGATTGGAACAACGACAGCCGTACGTTCGCCCCGATCGTCGGTAATGTACTTAACAGGATCGCTCACGACTGGAGATTAGCGGAAACGGCGATGATCGGCAATGGTGAGCAAACAGAAGTTTATCGGGCAGGGCACCCAGACCAGGCCACCGCGGCGATTGGTCCCCAATCTTCACCGTTTCTTGTATCCGAAGAAACCGCGCCGGCGGATGCGCTGAATCCCTGCCGGACAAACGATTCTTCCTTGGTCTACTGGACAACATGGCAGCAACGCTTTCTGAGGAGGGAAAATTTCCAGAGCACCTCGCGCGGTTGCACGATCCCGATTTTGGCGAGGAGCTTAATCGAGCAGAGGACGCACAGATCGCAGCGTTTAAAGCGCGGTCTTGCTTTGCTGCCGAGCTACTTCTTTTAGGTTATAAGCGCGATCACCGAAGCCGTAAACGGCGGCGATGATGGTCGCAAATATTCTTCGTGTGCTGCCCATGCGTAATCGAGCGGATTGTAAACGTGCGTGACGGGCGGAGCGAAACGCAACTGGCTTACACCATCGCGCAAACCTTCCGCTGCTTTGATCAGGCGCTCTGCTGTGTTCTCCCGGAGGGACAGTTTAGATGGCATCAATTATCTTGTTGTTCCGATGCGAGCGAAGCGAAGTCGAGGAATCTTTCACTGTTGCCGCCAAAGGCTGGCGCTACAAATGCTCATTGGCCCTTTTGGGGTTCCAGCCGTCCTGGCCCTTCAAAAAATTCTCGGTCTCGAATTGCCGGGCTTCGTCTTTTCCTAATTGATGACTCAACTTGACGCGGCCTGCTCGGTTTGCCCCCGGACCTTTGCAATTGTATTCGGCAAAGTAGGCGGTTTTTTCGTTGCTCGGATTGCCCTTGTTATCCCAGCCTTCGCGGTGGATATGCGCGCCGATCTCGCTCTCGAAGTAAATCGCACGTCCATACGGCCGCCACGGTCGGCCAAGAAACACGCCGGCACGCACTCTTTTACCGGTTAATTTGCAGCGGATGAAAACCAATCCGCTTGGCTCGACTGCGGAAAAACGCATCGGCGCGGCGATGTAGCCGTTGGCCTTGCTGTGCAATGTGCAGTTTTCAAAAACGGCGGTCGCTTGTCCGAAAATAAAATCAACGGAGCCCTCGATGTAACAATTATCGAAGTATTGTCTGCCCGTCTTGGCGTAGAGCGTATCTTGCCAGCCTAGAAAGCGACAGTTTTTGAAAACAAGTCGATCAGCGTTGGCAACGACCGCAAACGCCTGCACACCCGGGCCAAAAGAATTTTTAAACGTGATGTTTTCGACATGAACATCGTGTCCTCCGATGAAAGCGGTGCACGCCGTCCAGTCTGAACTGCCCGCTGCGACCTTTACATTAAACGTTATTTTGGTCTCTTCCGCTTTCTCGCCACGCAGCGAAACATAGGGTTTATTCGGAGGGATTTGAACGTGTTCGTTATAAATTCCGGGCTTGATGAATATGACGACCCCCTTCGAGTTATGCTTGGGAATTTTGTCAATCGCTGCCTGCACGGTTTTCACATGCCCGCTGCCATCCGCGGCAACGACGACATCGTGCTCCGATTGGGCTGCAGCTTTTGTCTGAGCCAGGCCGAAAAACAAAACTGCAGTTACGAACCAACCAATTTTCATTTCTCGGCAGTGAACGCGCTCCAGGAACGACGACTACAAAAGCTCGTCTTTGAAATGGCGTTTGCCTTTCGTTGCTTTCGCATACTCGTCTTTGCTCAAAATATTTTCATCCAGTTGCATATCTGTGCAGAGAAAATTCTCGAATCAGATCTCGACCCGCTCCTGGTGTGTTGTCATTCCGGCCCGAAAGAGCACTTGCCGTTTTGCAGTATTTTAAGGATTAAGGGGAAAGGGACACTGGTGAGCGCTGCCGCCAAGTTTTTCCGGTCTCTTCGGCTCGACTGGAGCGAGCGCCGCTTCTGGACTAACGGGCGGCGAAGCAGGTCCAATGGTGGAGAGTTCGTAAGGGAAAAGTAGTCCGTCATTAGAGCCGGCCCGCCCGACGGGGCTAATCGCGACGATCCCCATGCGCCGCGCGATTTGCAGCTCGTGAATGGAGATGATGTTGTGCTCCTCGAGCTGCTTTGCAATAGTTCTTAAGACCTTGGGATGCGCTGTACAGGGTGTCGCGCCGAGAGCGCGCATTTGCGATTCCCCTTGTGTCAAGGTTAGACAGGCCCTCCGTGCCCTACTTAATTCCCGTAATTCACGGATTAAACTCCCATTGGCGTGACGGGTTTCGGACTTTCGATCGAATTTAGCTCGTCGTCACTTTGCTAATGGTCGAGTCGGTGAGGGCAAAGCTTGCATGGCGCCTACGCCTCATTCGACGAAAACGAGAAAGGCTCGACCCAGCAGGCCAAACTTGCTGATCTGCCTTTAGCGTTTCTTGTATCCGAAGAAACCGCGGCTGCGGATGATGTCGGCAACTTGCGGCGGCACCATTTGGTCCCAGGTTTCGTCGCCCTCGGCGATGCGTTTGAGAACGTCCCGAGAAAAGATCGGCAGATATTTGGGATTATAGTTATCAAGCTGCACGAAACTGCCGCGACCGACCAGATAGCCGTAAAGCGGTTGCAGGTCGGGTTTCACCTGCACGGTGTGAATTGTTTCTAATTCGTCTTTGGGGCCGCGCTGCAGCGGATAGACGTAAACTTTCAAATCGTTCTTAAAGAGGCGCCCGAAGTTCTCCAGAATGCCGCCGGGCAAGTCGGCATAATATTTTTCGTCGAACAACTCATAGACACTCGGCACACCCATGACGATGCCGATTCGTTCCCGCGTTCGCCAGGAGAGATAGGCGGCGAGCCGATAGTATTCAAAGTAATCGGAGATGAGCACGGTCATGCCGCACGCAGCGAGGACTTCAGCGCGCGCGAGGAAATCGCGGCGGTCAACCTCTTTGCCGCCCGCCAGCAGATTGCGCATGGTCAACTCCATCAGAGCGAGGATGGGTTTGTTCGCCACCGCAGGTTCCTGTTTAAACTTGATCAGGGCGCTCTGGAACATGTCGAGGTTAACGTACGTGACGGGACGAAAACTGCCGCGCTCAACCAGCACGGCTTTGTTATGCAACATGTCGGACGGCTGCAAAACCTCGCGGTTCGGACCGAACATGGCTGCGCCGCTCAGTCCGATCTGCACGAGCTTGAGCGCCATGACGCGGTTGTCCACGTTGCGAAACTCGATTCCGCTGAACTCGAGCATGTCGATCTCGAGGCGACGTGTGGTGAGATTGTCGAGCAACGATTCGACGAGCTCCTCCGGCACGTGACTTAGGAAAAATGCGCCGTAGCAAAGGTTCACGCCCACGATGCCGAGCGCTTCCTGTTGCGCCGATGCTTCCTCGTCGAGCATCCGCACGTGCATCACGACCTGGCTGGGCTGATCGTTGGCGCGGCTCTGAAACTTGATCCCCATCCAGCCGTGGCATTCGTGGGTGCCGCGATAGCTCCGCGCCACTACAGTATCGGCGAACGCGAAGAACGAAGTGTTGTCGCCGCGCTCCGCCGCCAGCCGCTCGATGTCGAGATCAAATTCATAATCCAGCATCGCCTGGAGCCGGTTGCGCGAAACGTATCGGTCGACGCGCCCGTAGATGGCGTCGCTCACTTTCATGTCGTAAGCCGAAATGCTCTTGGCGACCGTCCCAGCGGCGCCGCCGACCCGGAAAAACCAGCGCACAACTTCCTGGCCCGCCCCGATCTCGGCAAAGGTGCCGTACCAGCGCGGATCGAGATTAATCCTCAGCGCCTTGGAATGGGTATCGAGCGGTTCCTCTTTCACGACGTGAGAACAGTAGATGTACTAAACCCGTGGCAGACGAAACGCGAGAGTCATTTCGGTGACATCTGGCTTCGCGCGGTTACGCCAGCACCCATGATTGAATCGCTTGCGGCTAGCTCAATTGTTGTGTCTTGTCACGGCTCAGAACAATTGCGACCGCACAAACCAATCCACATTATGAATACTCCGGCGAATCCAAACAAAGCACTCTGGGAAAAAGGCGATTTCACACGCATTGCCGAGACCATGCGCGAAAGCGGAGAGGCGCTCGTGCAGCGACTCGGAATCACGAAAGGACTCAAGGTGCTGGATCTCGGATGCGGCGATGGCACCACAGCGTTGCCCGAGGCGAAACTCGGCGCAGACGTGCTGGGCGTCGATATCGCTCGGAACCTGGTCGAGGTGGGGAACAGGCGAGCTGCGGAGCAAGGCTTGAGCAACCTTAAGTTTCAGGAAGGGGATGCGTCCAATCTGGAGCAATTGCCGGACAAGGCCTTTGATCTCATCGTCAGTATCTTCGGCGCGATGTTTGCGCCCAAGCCGTTCGAGGTGGCCAAAGAGATGGTGCGCGTGACGCGGCCGAGAGGTCGTATTGTGATGGGCAACTGGATTCCTAACGATCCGACACTCGTCGCGCAGATCTTGAAGATCAGTTCAAACTATACGCCGCCGCCGCCGGAAGGTTTCATTAGCCCAATGACATGGGGCATCGAGAGCAACGTGATCGAGCGTTTTGCCGCGGCAGGAGTTCCGGCGGAGAACATTTCCTTCGCGCGGGACACGTTCACTTTCAACTTCCCGGGCACACCCTCGGCGTTCGTGGATGAATTCAGGAAATATTATGGGCCGACCATGAATGCGTTCGAAGCCGCGGAAAAAAAAGGCCAAGCGGCCGTGCTACAGAAAGAACTGGAAGAGCTGTTCAACAGCCAAAACAAGAGTCAGGATGCTACCGCCATTCCTGCAACCTTCCTACGGGTTACGGTCGCCGTTTGAAACGGCGCCGCCAACGGCGACCCTGCAGCGTCAGCGTTCGCCTGGCTTTTTCTTCTTGCCTTGCTGTTGTTGTCCGGCCGGGCGGGGGCGATTACCTCCACCTCCCGTTTGCGGATGCTTCCCTCCCATTTGGGGATGCTTGCCTCCCATCTGCGGATTGCGCGACATTTGATTCATCGCATGGGGTCCGTGAGCGGCGCCTCCTCCAGCCCCGGCTCCTTTGCCGGTGTGCATTTTGGCCTGGTTTCCCCCAGCGGTTCTTTGATTTCCGGTCTTGAGCTTGTTCCCGTTTGCTCCAGCGTTACTTGCTTTCTTGCCTGCTCCTGCTCCCTGAAGATTACGTTCGGTTACCTTCCCCGGTTTGTTTCCACCTTTTCCGGCTTGCCCGGCGCCCGCGCCCTGGCGATTAAGGTCGGATGCGTTCCCGATTTTGTTTTCACCTTTGCCTGCACCCGCTCCTGCCGTCCCGATTCCCTCGGCGCCGCCTTTGCCTTGCCCGGTGCCTTCGCTCTTGGTGAATGATTTGATCGCGTCAGAGTTCGGTTTGCCCTTGTTCACGGACGCGCGGAGATTTTGCTCCTTGCTCGCCGCCTGCTGACGTGAAAGCTGCTGGGACGTTGGCGGTATTTTCTTAGCGTTCGCCGCGGCTGCTTTTTGTGCCGCGGTCTCCTGCGCATTCACTCCATTAGGACCGTTAAAGCTGGCGCGATTAGCGGTCACCTGTTTGTTCACCGAGTTATTGATATAGGTGTTATGGACAACGTTGGTATTCACGCGCGTCACAGCGGTGTTGTACTGGAAGGTGTTTCTACTCCATCGTCCGCCCCAGTAGCCATCTCCGGTGTAGCCATGGCCGTAATTAATGCCTCCATAAAAACCGACGGTTGGTCCCCAGTAACCTTGGTTAAACACGTACGCGCCGTTGCTCCAACCCCACCATGGCGGTGTCCAAAGCAGACCCACTGTCGGCGGAGGGACCCAGACACCCGGGACCCAGTAATAATCCCAATCACCCCACGCCCAGTAACCTGGAGTCCAGATATAGCCTGCAACCGGGCAGGGCGGTTGCTCATATACCGGCAGAACCGGCGGAGCGAAATTAACCGATATGCCTACCTGTGCGTACGAAGACGCCAACGGCAGTGCAAGAAATGCAGCCAAAATCAAGGAACGCAATTTCATCATCTTCATGTCTTAATGGTTAACAGACCTGGATCAAGAAAGTAGCGATGAGAATTAAGAAGCGTGAGCGAAAGACGTCGCACTGTCTGTTGAATTCGAGATCCTTCGACTGCGCTCAGGATGACAATGCGGCAGGCATTGTCATTTCATTCTGTCGAATGTCTTCTGGAGCAATTCCAAATCGGATGCGCCGCCAGTCTTTTCGCGTGTCGTTTCAATCCATTTCTTCTCCAGCGCGTTTTTAGTAGGGCGATCGGTTTCGTAAAACACGCCGAAGACGCCTGGAAAAGGAAGCGACGCCAGCTTGTACGCGACTAATTCATCAGTCACGTCATGTCGTAACTCGTCTTCGGGTGTGCCGTCCCATTTCTTTTCCTGGATCACTTCGAAGCTGCCGCCTTTGCGCGGGTTGGCCGGATCGAACACGTCCGGAAAAAATTCGACGCATTCGCTCAAGCATTCGATGACGCTGAATCCCTGGTGATCGAACGCGCGCTCAATCATCTGTATCATATGGTTGACATTGGCGGCGTGGGTCCGCGCGATAAGGGTCGCCCCGCCAGCGATCAGTTTTTTCATCGGATTGACCGGCTGATCGATTGCGCCAGTGGGATCGGTCTTGGATTTGAATCCGATGGGCGACGTGGGCGAGGTTTGTTTCTTCGTCAGGCCGTAGACGAAGTTGTCCATGATGAAATAAGTCATGTTGATGTTCTTGCGCGCGCCGTGATCAAGATGGTTGCCACCGATGGAGAAACCGTCCCCGTCGCCGCCGAATAGAAAAACATGAAGATCGGGCCGGGCGAGGCTGATGCCGGACGCGAGCGGGACGGCGCGGCCGTGGATGAAATGCGCGCCGTGGCCATTAACGAAATAAGGAAAGCGCGACGAACAACCGATGCCTGCGAGAGTGACGATCTTTTCGTGCTCGAGGTTGCGTTTCTCGAGCACCTTGTAGAACGCCGCCAGCACAGCGAAATCTCCACAGCCGGGACACCACGTCGGGTGATCCGCAGTCATGGCCTTCTTCGTTAACTTTTCCCGTGGCGGCTCCGATGCCGGAATGGCGCTAGCTACGACGGTGCCGCCGTTGCCGTTTCCTATTGTTGCTTCGCTCATTTCAATAATTCTTTACCACAGCATGCGAAAAAGGCGAGCCCGCAAGGGGTGTTCAACAGGAACGATAGGTACGTTCCTCAGGGGCGGGTATGGTGGGCAAGGGAAAATGAATCGTGACGATCGACGTTGGCCCGTCCGCGGCTGGGTGGGAGTGGTTCTGATCGCAGTTTGCTGGCCGCTGAACTGGACGCTGCCGGGCGTGCGGACGGCTTACCTGTTCTTTCCGCTTTGGCTTGGATACATCTTCGTTGTCGATGCTTTGGTCTGGAGACGCGCGGGCAATTCGCTGTGGTCGCGTTCACGGAAAAATTTCGTGCTACTCTTTGTTGTTTCAGCGCCAGTGTGGTGGTCGTTCGAACTGATTAATCTCCGCACTGGGAATTGGGAATACCTGGGTGAGGCGCTGCTCAGTTCGCTTCAGTTCAATCTGCTCTCCACGATTTCATTTTCAACGGTCATTCCGGCCGTGTTCGAAACTGCAGAACTAATG
>JBKOYE010000124.1:0-7479 GCA_046725275.1 Verrucomicrobiota bacterium | reverse complement strand
GCGAGCGCATCAGCAACCCGGCGATTTGATCATCGCGTCCATCCATTGGGGTAGCAACTGGGGCTATGAAATTCCGCGTGAACAGATCGTATTTGCCCACCGCTTGATTGAGGAAGGCGTCACGATCGTGCATGGGCATTCCTCACATCATGTGAAAGCGATCGAGGTGTTTCAATGCCGACTCATTCTGTATGGCTGCGGCGATTTCATCACTGATTACGAAGGAATCAACGGGTACGAAATGTTCCGCGGCGATCTCGCGCTGATGTATTCGGTCGAGCTTGATTCAGACAGCGGAGAATTGATCAATGCACGGCTGCTTCCGATGAAAATGCGGCGGTTCCGGCTGGAACATGCATCAGCTGCCGACGCCAGATGGCTTTGCAATCTCCTCAACAAGCTCGGCCAGCGGTTCGGCACAGCATCGAGACTGGACGAAGGAGACGGCAGCTTGAGGGTCGAATGGCTGTGAGGCAGACAAGATCGCCTACGTCACGTCAGGGTCGATTGAGCGCCCGCAGGAAGCGCTCCACTTCGGCAAGGTTTTTAAGTGAATAACGTGCCGCAGTCGGTTGAGATTGCTCACTCACGAGAATACCTATGCCGCGTTCCTTCAACGCGCGGAAGGCGTCTTCGTCCGTGCGATCATCGCCGATGTAGATGGGTAGCACCTTACCGCGGACCGGGTCCAGCGTTTCCAACAGCCAGAGCACGGCTTTGCCCTTGTCCCAGTCGATGTCGGGCAGCAGTTCGTAAACTTTTTTGCCGTCAATCCTGCGCAGCTCGGAATGTCTTGCTGCCACTGCGTCCACAGCTAGCGCAACTCTGAAAGCGTCGTTTTCGTTCACATTGCGATAGTGCGCGGCGACAGAAAAATGTTTCCGTTCCAACTGCGCATCGGGAATTTCATCAAGCGCTTCGCGTAGCTCCACCTCGGCTGTGTCGAGCACGGGCAGATACGCGGCCCCGAGTTGCCTGCGTAATCCGCCTGCACCCGCGATATCAAATCCGTGACTGCCGGCGTAAACGATGCCATCGACGTGCACGCGACCCCGAACGTCATCCAAATCGCGTCCGCTCAGGATGGCGACCGGCACAAGCGCGGCGAGCGATCGCAGCGTCTGTCGCATTGAATCCGAGAGCCATGCGTCCTCCGGATGACTGACAATGGGCGTAAGGGTCCCATCGTAGTCGAGAAAAACGGCTAATCGATCACCGCTTCGCGCGATCTCCTCAACATGCTCGAGCGCCGATTGAATCATGTTTCGACTTTAATAGGAGCAGTTAGACGAGTTAGAACGTTACAAAGGTTACACGGCCACGATGCAATCAGCTCCTTGCATTGTAACCATGTAAATCTTTTAACCTTGTAACCGCCTCTTTCAATGAACCGTCTGATAATCGTTTCCAATCGATTGCCATTTGCGCTCGATTCGACGGGCGAGGATCTCTGGACGGTCACACCCGCTGTCGGCGGACTTGTTTCCGCAGTTGAGCCGGTGCTGCGCGAGCGCGGTGGGACTTGGATCGGGTGGCCGGGCGTTGCTGGCAAAATCCCTAACGAGCCGCTGACCCAAGCCACTCGCGACGCCGGTTACAATGTGGTGCCGGTGGCTCTGAGTGAGACAGAGCGCGATGAATTTTACTACGGTTATTCCAACGAGGTGATCTGGCCGCTGTTTCACGATCTGCAAAATTTTTGCAACTTCGAGCCGGCATATTGGCAGGCTTATAAACAAGTGAACGAACGGTATGCGGACGCCATCGTCCGCACCGCGCGACCGGACGATTTCATCTGGGTCCAAGATTACCATCTGATGTACGTTGCCCAGGCATTGAGAGAACGAAGCGCGCCGCGACAGCTCTCAGCGGTAACCTTTTTCCTACACATCCCATTTCCACCGTATGACATTTTCGCGAAGTTGCCGCAACAACGGCGGCTCCTGCGCGCGCTGCTCCAGTTCGATCTGCTCGGATTCCAGACCAGGCGCGATGTACGCAACCTTCTTCAGTGTGTGCGCCGAGTCATGCCGGACACGAAAATTCTTTCTCGCGCCGAGACGCATGTAATCCGATTCGAAAAGCGAAAAATTCGCGTCGGGCATTTCCCGATCGGCATTGATTTTGACTCCTTTGAAAACGGCGCCAAATCCGAGGCGGTAACCCAAAGATCGCAACAGTTGCGCGACAGTTTTCTCGATTGTCAGTTGATGCTGGGTTCGGACCGGCTCGATTACAGCAAGGGAATTCCCGAACGACTCCGCGCATTCCGCAACGCGCTCGAGCGGTATCCGGAGCTACGCGGCCATGTCGTGCTGATTCAGATTGTCGTGCCAAGCCGGGTGGAAATCCCACGGTATCACGAATTCAAAGGACGCATTGACCGTCTCGTGGGCGATACCAATGGCCGTTTTTCCACGAGCGGGTGGATTCCGGTCCAATATCATTTTCGCGGGCTGGATCGCGAAGAACTTCTGGCGCACTATCGCGCATGCGACATCGCCTTCATCACACCGCTGAAAGATGGAATGAATCTGGTGGCCAAGGAATATTGCGCATGCCGCATTGACGAAGATGGCGCGCTTATCCTGAGCCAGTTTGCCGGCGCCGCCGAGCAACTCAAGCCGGACGCCTTGCTGGTGAACCCGTACGATGTCGAGCAAATGGCGGATACGATTCTGAAAGCATTCCGCATGAGCAAATCTGAGCGCAGCGCGCGCATGAAACGCATGCGACGCGTCGCGCGTAAGCAAAACGTCTTTTGGTGGGTCGATTCGTTCTTGAGAGCGGGAGCAAAACTCAGTGGTCAGCCCGAGCGAGTCACTCGCCGAAAGCGCGTCAATGTTGCGCCTTGAGCGCAGGTGGAACGCGTTGTCTCCTGGCGACCCAGCGCGATGGCAACAAACGCGGCTACAGGTGGATCGGCTTCTCCGAAGACGATGTCAGTTCATTCGCCGAAGGCGCAGATATCCTGTGGCGAGAATTCGCGAGTTGCCTGGCAGTTTTCGTGTTGCACTAATCACGAATCACTTCTCACCATTCACTCAGGCAGCCTATGGCCGCGGCGCCGGAGTAGGCCGAGGCCTTGGTGTTGGAATAGACCTTGGCGTTGGGCTAGGCCGTGCAGTGGCAGTCGGTGTCGGAGTTAACGTAGCCGTGGGATTCGGCGTGGGTGTAGCTGTAGCCGTTGCCGTAGCTGTTGGCGTAGGTGTTGGCGTGGCTGCAGTGGATGGCTCGCTGTCGGTGAAGGCATCCTGCTGTTGAGTACCGTTGACTGCCACGCGCCCGTCCACCCATGCAGTGCGATGGCTGGTAGCGATCCCTATTTGGTAGTCGAAGTCGCCCACATATTCCCCCACAATGCCAGGGTCGGGTTGCGCTGGCAGGGGACTAACTACGTCCGAAAACGGCATGTCGGGCTCCCAGGTGACGCCGTTGTCGTTAGACTTGCGCGCAAACATCTGGTAACAGGGGGTGTTCACTCCCTCCGTACAATTCCCTCCGGTTCGCTCGTCGTACCAGACGGCAAACAAGTCGGCGTTGGGGCTGACTGAAAGACTTGGCTCCCATTGCGCAGCGGTACCGGTGTCGGTGTTCAGCTTAACGGGCGTGGCAAAGGTCACTCCGCTGTCGGTAGAGCGGATGTAATAAACGTCGCCGTGGTCGGTGGCGGAGGAGCAGGCCACGTTCTCGCCGCATTGGGCGTACACGTAATGAACCACGTGGTTGAACGCGGCAGGCTGGCCCGCGCCCGTATGCCGCCAGTAGCCCGGCGCGCCAATGCGGGAGTACATGCAGGCGAAGAAGCCGCAAATAGCTCGACCGGGGCCAAAGAAGGTCGGACTGGTGTAGGTGTTGGTAAAGGTGGCGCCGCCGTCAGTTGACCTGAAAATAACGTTATTCCGATTGAAATTGCCGCCGCCGTTCAGGTTCATGACAGCGTTGTATACATCACCAGTGACCAGATCGCCGGTGATGTGTACGTTTGGGATAGCAACGCTCCCAGTGCCCGGCAGCGGCCCAGTCTCGGTCCAGGTGACACCGTCATCAGAGTAGCGGACGAAGATTCCTCCGGTGCGAGCGTAATCACTCCAAGAAACATAGATTCGTCCGTAGTGGGGAGAAGCTGAATTGTTATCCACCCAGCCCGACGGACTGTCGTCATTGTCGCCGGAGTGGACGCAGTAATGAGTCCAGCTATTCGGGTCCCAGGGAGTAGTGGACTTGTAGCCGCCAATGCCCTGCATGCCGCACTTAAGGTCTATCCAGGCTGTGTACCAGGTGCTGTTGTTGCGCTTATAGAAAACCACCGGGTCACCAACGGTATTGGAGAAGGGGCTTTGACCGTTAGGCAAAGTAAGGCGGTCAAAAGTGGCCCCGCCGTTAGTCGAGACCGACGCGCCCGAAATGTTGATCGGGTCCGCGTCGCGACCTCGTGAGTCGTTGTAAGCGATCACGATCTCTTGCGGGTTATCTGGATTAACCGCAGTGAATGTCGTTGACTGGGTAACGCTGGGGTATGTCTCCGGGTGGTTGATTAAGTCCACGTCCATCGCCCCATAGTTCAGCGGTGAAGGCAGCAGCTTTTGCATCAACTGCGCGAATCTGCCGCCACGGGAAGGCCCGCCTCCCTCTGCTTCGCCGCAGGCGATCATGATGGCGCCCGCCCGAAAGTTTTTTTGCTTGTCGATGCCCAGCTCGTGAATTTTGGAACAGTCGAAGCCCACGGGAACGAGCGGATCTGTCGAGCTGGTGATAATCTTCCCTTTCTGCATCGCTTTTATGATGTTGGCTGCGGTCGCGGAGAACACGCCGAAGTCCGCCAGCGCCAGGAACACGCCGGCGATGACTACGCCGAGCCCGATTAGCACGCGCGGATTAGAGGAGGCAGATCGACGAGCAGATTGTCTTGTCATCGATGGGATGATTCGAGCTTCGTGAAGGAGGGATTTTAACCAAAAGGACGTAACTTGCCAATTTCTTAACGCCAAGTTATGGCGATCACGCGTTGAGAAAGAGTAGCAATAGGACATCCGGACATGGCGATCGTTGATCAGCTCCAAAAAATTTCCGACACGGTTTGGGAATTGCCCACGAGTTACAAGGAAAACATGCGCGTGCCGGCGCGGATCATTGCGACGGAGAAACTGGTGCGCGAAATGGACGAAGCGGTTTACCAGCAGATTAGTAACGTCGCCACTTTGCCGGGAATCGCGCGCTACGCGCTTTGCATGCCGGATGGCCACAGCGGTTATGGATTTCCAATAGGCGGCGTCGCCGCCATGGATGTGCACGAAGGCGGCGTGATCTCGCCCGGCGG
This sequence comes from Verrucomicrobiota bacterium, assembly GCA_046725275.1. Lineage (GTDB taxonomy): Bacteria > Verrucomicrobiota > Verrucomicrobiia > Chthoniobacterales > UBA10450 > Udaeobacter. Next base: position 2,159 of record JBKOYE010000124.1, on the reverse strand, counting down.
CATCGGGTTCGACATCAACTGCGGCATGCGCCTCGTCACCACGAACCTGACGCTGGATGACGTGCAACCGCGGTTGAAAGAAATCGTTGATCGGCTTTTCCAACGCGTGCCAGCAGGTGTTGGCACTCATGGTTTTCTCAAACTATCGCACAGCGACTTTCGAGACTTGGTGGAACAAGGCGCACGTTGGTGCGTCGAGCGCGATCTGGGCTGGCAGGAAGATCTCGAATTCACCGAAGAGAACGGTTGCATTGCGGGCGCGGACGCATCGAAAATCAGCGAGCGCGCAGTCGAGCGAGGCTACAACCAGGTCGGCACACTCGGCAGCGGGAATCATTATCTGGAGGTGCAGGTCGCGCGGCCAGAGGACGTGCGCGACAAGGAGCTCGCGGAAAAATTCGGGATCACCATTCCGAACCAGATCGTGGTGATGTTCCACTGTGGCAGCCGCGGCTTCGGACATCAGGTCGCCACGGATTATCTCCAGAAGTTCTTGAAAGTGATGGAACCGAAATACGGAATCAAAATCCTGGATCGCGAACTGGCGTGCGCGCCGTTCGATTCACCTGAAGGCCGCGACTATTTCGCCGCGATGAAATGCGGACTCAATATGTCGTTTGCGAATCGGCAGGTAATTCTTCACCGGATCCGCGAAGTTTTTTCCGAAATTTTCGGCCGCAGCGCTGAAGACTTTGAGATGCGCGTGGTTTACGACGTCTCACACAACACCGCAAAACTGGAACGGCACGGGATCGACGGAAAAGAAAAGACATTGCTCGTGCATCGCAAAGGCTCCACGCGCGCGTTCGGTCCGGGGCACGACGAGTTGCCCGCGCGCTATCGCGAGACGGGCCAGCCGGTGATCATCGGCGGCAGTATGGAGACCGGCTCGTATCTGCTGGTCGGCACGAATTCGGGCGCAGAAACTTTCTTCAGCACAGCGCACGGGAGCGGGCGCACGATGAGTCGAACTAAGGCGCGCAAGCAATGGCACGGCAAACAACTTCAACGCGACCTCGAAGCGCGCGGTATTTACGTCCGCAGCACGTCATGGGCGGGCCTCGCCGAGGAAGCAGGCGGGGCTTACAAGGATATTGACGAAGTAATCGCAGCAACTGAGCTGGCTGGAATCAGCAAGCCGGTCGCGCGATTCACGCCCATTGGGAATGTGAAAGGATAACGGTGATGGGTGCCATGATTGCGCGCACTCCCATCACGCTCATCACCGGCCCGCTCGGCAGCGGTAAGACGACGTTGCTGCGTCACATTCTGGCGACGCAACCCGGAAAGATCGCGATCGTGATGAATGAGTTCGGCGAGATCGCGATTGATACGAAAGTGATTGAAGGCAAAAACGTGCGAATCGCCGAGCTCGGCGGCGGCTGCGTTTGTTGCTCGTTGCTCGGCGAATTCGAAGCGGCGGTGAACGAGATCATCGAAAAAATTGTGCCCGAGAAAATCATCGTCGAAACCACCGGGCTCGCCGAACCTGAAGCGCTCGTGTTCAACATCCAGGAAGCGCTGCCACAATGCCGGCTTGACGGCGTGATTTCAGTCATCGACGCCGACATGCTCGTGCGTTTTCCCGAGCTTGGGCATACCACGCGTCTGCAAATCGAAAGCGCTGACATCTTGCTCCTAAACAAGATCGATCTCATTGAGCCGGCACAGATCGAGCCGCTCGAAACAAAGCTGCGGGAAATCAATCCGACGGCGGCGATTATTCGCACCGAGCGTTGTCGAGTCGATCCAGAGCTACTGTTCGGCATCGTGCGCGACAGAAAAATCGCAAGCTTGGAACACCGGCATCAGCCTGAATTCGAATCTTTCGCATTTAGCTCTGATAGAATTTTTTCGCGTGCTTGTTTCGAACGCTTTGCAGATGGACTGCCTGCCAGCGTGATTCGGGCGAAAGGTTTTATCCGCTTTGCCGATGGCGGGCAGCTTTTCAATTTCGTCGCCGGGCGCTGGGAACTGGAGCCGTTTGAATCCGGTCGCACGGAGCTGGTGTTTATCGGGAGGAAAATCGCTGCAGAAAAAGAGATGATCCTGCGCGCGCTTGATGAATGCACTAACGAACATAAAGAAGCGACGAAATGATTAAGCACGAATGACTGTAGGGTGGTTCTGCGCAACGCCATGGCGTCTGACACAGACGC
>JBKOYE010000057.1:0-19426 GCA_046725275.1 Verrucomicrobiota bacterium | reverse complement strand
CGGTCCATCGCGGCGCACACTACCCTCCACGATGTTCGTCACGCCGAGCTTCCGGCCGATCTCGCGGATGTCGCCGCCCTTGTCCTTGAATTGAAACACCGAAGTGCGCGCCACCACCTTGAGTTGCGGCACCTTGGCGAGCACGTTCAACAATTCCTCCGTCATGCCGTCCGAGAAATAATCCTCCTCAGCCTTGCCGCTCATGTTTGCGAATGGCAGGACGGCGATCGAATTGCGATCGGCGGCCGAAGGCGTGAACACATCGCCCTTACGGAACGACGGTTGGCCGTAGAAATACCAGCCCAAAGCAAGTACGATGAGCAACACGGCGCCGGCGAACAGGCCTTTGCTGCCCGAAGCCCGCGCATCAAGCTTTACGCCCGCGGGTGTGACATCGAACACCCACGCCATCACCACGGCGATCGGAAACCCCAGCAGTGCGATCAGAATAAAAATGCGCAGCGCCCACGGTGGCGCGTCAAATGCCGGAAATCCGATCGAAGCCGCCTGCACCGCGAGCCACGCCACGATTAGATAAGCTGCGCCGACCTTGAACACCTTGCGCCGCTTCAGTTCGGAAAAGAAATTTTGCGGGTTCATCGCGCATCTCCTGACGTTTTAGTGGCGCTAAAGATTTTCTCGACAAGCGCCTCGAAGCGCGGGTCGCCGCGCAGTTGGTCGAGAAAGGGTTCAACTCTAAAGTAAACGACGTCATTACCAGTGCGATCCTGATAACTTTTTTCAAGCCAGCGGAGCGCCTCCTCTTTGTCGCCGAGTGCGAGATAGACAAGGGCAAAGCTGTAAGCTGAGACATATCGCTGTTTGGATAGCTCCTTTAATTGCTCCAGTATTTTCAATGCCTCCGTCTTATCACCCGAGGAGGCATAAGCTCGGGCGAGCACCGCGAGCACCAAAGGATCATCGTTCAATACTCGTGCCTTTTGATACTCCTCAATCGCTGCACCCATCGCTCCTTTTGCCATGAGTGCCGAACCAAGGTTCCAGTGCGTGTAATAAAAGCTAGGATCCATTTCCAAAGTCTTATGCAGTTGCTCGATTGCTTCATCGTAGCGGCGCGCGAGATAGTAAGTTCTCCCCAGAGCCGCATTAATGGGGAGGGAGAGAGGATCAAGCTTGAGCCCAAGCTTCAGCTCGCGGATCGCGTCATCGAATCGCCCTAATGATGCTAGAAGCTCAATGCCGTACCAATGGTGGGCAGTCGCATAGTTTGGGTTCAGCTCAATAGCTCGCTGAAATTCCCTCGTGGATCCATCGAAGTCGAGGTCGCAGACGTGGAGAACATACCCCAGCGAGGCGTGCGCTTCGGCCAGTGTATCATCGAGTTCGAGCGCTTTCTTCGCCGCCGCCTTCGCCTTCGGATAGCAATCTCGCGGAGCGCCGGCGCTATAAAACGGCATTAGAACATAAGCGTCGGCGAGTCCTACGTAAGCGAGCGCGTATTTCGGGTCTGCGGCGATGGCTTGATTGAAGTAATCGGCCGCCTTCTTGAGATTTTCGCCGGTGCGTTTGTTCCAGAAGAACCGTCCTTTTAAATAAAGCTGGTGTGCTTCCGTGTTCTCCGTCGGTCGCGCGGCAATGGCGTGTTGCTCAGAACCACTCAGCTTTGCCTGCAACGTCTCAGCGACTGTTTTGGCAATCTCGGTCTCGATCGCGAAAATATCAGTTAGCTTGCGGTCAAACGTGTCCGCCCAAAGATGAGTGTCAGTGTCGGCTTTGACCAACTGCACGTTCACGCGCACCTCATCGGCGGTGCGTTGTACGCTGCCTTGCAGCACATTCGCGACACTGAGTTGCTTCGCGATAGCCGGCACATCATCGGGTGAGCTCTTGAAACGCTGCGTCGAAAGGCAAGAGACCACTTTCAATTGCCCGATCTTAGCCAGGCGCGTGATGATTTCGTCCTGAATGCCCGCTGCGAAGTAGGCGTTCTCTGGATTGCCGCTGAGGTTAGTGAACGGAAGCACCGCGAGAGACCTTCCCGGCAACCCTGACGGTCCTCCCAGCTTGTTTGGCGCCGTATAGCGTCCGAGAAAGAACAAACTCATCGAAATCATGCCAGCTACGACCACCACGTAGAGCCATACACGATTACGCCGTGGTTTCGTCGGCAATTCGTCGGCGGCCTCAGTTAGCTTGATTCCTTCTGGCGTAAGTTCAAAAGCCCAGGCAAGGATCAGCGCAATCGGAAAACCGAGAATGAGGAAAAGAATAACAAGCCGAATCGCCCAATTCGGAATCTCGAAAAACGGAAAAATCTGGCTTGCGACTTGCATCAGTAGCCACGCGACGACGCCATAAGCGATCGCAACCTTGTAGACGTTGCGCCGCCTTAACTCGCCGAAGAAAGCCTTCGGGTTCACAGGTCGATTTTGTGCCACACGGCGTCAAATGGTTCAAGACAAACGCTTGCAAAGCAAATCCGCCACGGAACAGTTGCCGCGAATGACCGGTGATCTTGCTGACCTAAGCGCGAGGATCGAACAAGCAATTGCTCACGGGCAACTGATCGCATCATCGGCAAAGAATATTCGGACACTGCTCGAAGGCGCAGGGTCAGATGTCTATTTTCGATCGGTCAAGGAACTCGTCCATGCCGCGGAGTGGCAGGAACTAAACGACCGGTTTTACCAGACACTAGCATTTGGCACGGGTGGGCTACGCGGGCGCACCATTGGGAAAATCGTCACCACTGCGGAACGCGGCAATGCACGCGAAGGCGACCGACCGGAATTTCCGTGCGTGGGCACCAATGCAATGAATTTCTTTAGCATCAACCGTGCAACGCGCGGACTTGTTGCTTACCTGCAGGACTGGGATCGACGCGAGGGAATTTCGACGAAACCAAAAATTGTGATCGCGCATGATCCGCGATTTTTCTCGAAAGAATTCGCCGAGTTGGCGGCGAAAGTCGCAGCTGAAAATGGTTGCGATGCGTTTGTGTTCGATGGTCCGCGTTCTGTCCCGGAGCTCTCGTTTGCCGTGCGCTGCCTGCACGCGAGCGCAGGCGCGGTGATCACCGCGAGCCACAACCCGCCGTTCGACAACGGTTTCAAAGTGTACTTCGGCGACGGCGCCCAAGTGATTGATCCGCATGCGAGCGGGATCATTGTCAAAGTGAACGCAATTACGAGCGAAGCGTTCACCCCGCTTCCGAAGGAGCAACAAGGAAAAGTCACTACGATCGGAAAGAACATCGACCAGGCTTACATGCGCCGGCTCGAAATGTTGATCCTTAATCCGCCAGTAATTCGCGGGGCGAAATCGCTGCGAATTGTTTACACGCCGTTGCACGGAACCGGCGGCGTAATCATCAAACCGATGCTGACGCGGCTCGGATTCAATTTCCAAATCGTGCCAGAACAGGATTCGTTCGACGGCAGCTTTCCTACGGTGAAATCGCCAAACCCGGAATATGGCGAAGCCCTAACGATGGCGATCGACCTTGCTAAAAAGCAAAATGCCGATCTGGTCGTTGCGACTGATCCCGATTGCGACCGGATGGGAGTGGCAGTTCAAACGATGGACGGCAAAATGAAATTGCTGACGGGAAATCAAATCGGTTCGCTGCTCGCCTGGTATCGAATCAAGACCCTGTTCGACAAAGGCGTGCTAAACAAAGGAAACGCAGCGCGCGCGGTAATCATCAAAACTTTCGTCACCACCGATCTGCAAAGCGCGATTGCGGATCATTATCATGTGCGCACTGTCGAGACATTGACGGGCTTCAAGTACATCGGCGCGAAGCTCGACAAGTACGAGCATGAGATTCCTGAACAATTGCGCCGGAGCTATGCCGATCTTGCGGAAACAGAGACGCGGCGACTTCGGCTCGCATACTCGTCGTTCTACGTTTACGGTGGCGAAGAAAGCTACGGTTACAGCGGCGCTGATTTTGTTCGCGACAAGGACGGCAATGGCGCAGTGATCATGTTCTGTGAAGTCGCCGCTTACGCGAAATCGCGTGGACACACGGTAGATCAGTTGCTCGACGAAATTTATTCGCAGTTCGGTTATTTTGCCGAGAAAACCCATTCTCTTGTATTCGAGGGTGCAGAGGGCGCAAACAAGATCGCCAGTCTGATGAAATCATACGCGGCCGATCCGGTCCGCGAAATAGTCGGCTTAAGAGTGGCGAACATTAGAAATTTTGAGACGGATTCAATCAGGGATGTCGAAGGCGATGAAATTCCAAACACGAAAATGTTGATGTTCGACTTGGAAGACGGCACGCGCATCGCAGTGCGCCCGTCGGGCACAGAGCCGAAAATAAAGTATTACCTTTTTGCGCACCGGCAGCCAGAAAGCGGACGATTCACCAGCGCCGATCTCGACCGAATCAAAGCGGCAGTTGAAAAACAATTGGAGGACCTCTGGAGTTGGCTGCAAAAGGATGCCGAGTCGCGGCTGCGATAGTCTGAGCTCCAAGGTCTAGCATACGATTGTCATCCTGAGCGAAGCGAAGGATCCCTGGGATCTGGCCGAGTTTGCGAACAAGAATCAGAGATGGTTCGCTCCGCTCAACATGACATGATCAGCGGATTGCAGCCTTGGTGTTTGGATATTGCGCTCCAAAAGTTTGAGCGCACTCGATGAAAAGGATCACAAAGCTTTGGCCGTGGTTGGCTGCGATCCTTAGCGGGCTTCTTTACGCGGCTTGCTTTGCGCCATTCAACTTGACGTGGTTCTGCTGGATCGCGCTGACCCCGCTTATCGCCGCTATTTGGTTTTCCGGCACGAAGTCACGTCACCCGTGGCTTCGAGGCCTGCTACTCGGCTATGTCGCAGGCCTAACGTTTTTCTGGATCGTATTCTTCTGGCTCACGACGGTCACAGTTCTTGGTTGGTTCGTCCTTGAGTTTTATATGGCGATTTATTTCGCCATCTGGGCGTGGTTTTGCCATGTGCTGCGGCCACGTGCAGGCAAGAGGCAACCACCCGCCGCAAGCAAATGGGACCAGATGCTCGTCCAAGCCCGAAGCACCGCAGCGCCCGCGCAATCGCCGTGGACAAAATCGACGAGCAATCTGCGACTCGCTTTCATCCTCGCAGCGGCTTGGACTACGCTTGAATGGTTGCGCGGTTGGGTTTTCTCGGGCTTCGGCTGGAATGGCCTTGGTGTTGCGCTACACGATAATTGGCCGCTGATTCAAATCACGGAGCTCACCGGTGTCGCCGGGTTGTCGTTCTTGGTTGCGTTTGCCAACGTGATTGTCATCACGACCGCGTATCGCCTGGTTGTGGAGGCGCGCACACGCCTAATGCGACCGCATTTTGATTTCACCGTCACAATGGCGGCCATTGTGGGCGTTTTGACTTTCGGACTCCGCGCGACCCAGGTTTCGCCGCCCACAAAACCGCTCCGCGTTGCCGCGGTGCAATCGAACGTTCCGCAATATCAAAAATTCGATCCGCAGTTCACCCGGAAAATTTTCGATCAATTCCGGCGGCTAAGCGAAATCGCGCTGCGATCGAATCCGCCGCCTGATTTGTTGGTCTGGCCGGAAAGCTCGATGCCCGGGCCAGTTCTGCTCGAGCAGGAAAGCCACAAATTCGTGATGGACCTCGCCGGGGCAGCGGACACGGATCTTCTGCTGGGCACAATCGACGAAGAGAACGGCGACGTTTACAACGCGGCGTTGCTTGTTTCCGATGGCGGCGAACGAGTGCAGATGTATCGAAAAGTCCACCTCGTTCCTTTTGGCGAATTTATTCCGGGCCGGCATACAGTCCCGTTGCTTGCGCGGATTGTTGGCGATCAGGTGCCGGGCGATTTTAGAGCAGGGAAAGAACATACTGTCTTCACCCTCACCAATGGCGATGTGCAAGTGGCACCGCTGATTTGCTTCGAAGACACCATTGGCGAGCTGATCAGACAATTTGTCCTTCCAGTCGACACTAGTCCTGGAGCGAATTTACTCGTTGACGTGACCAACGATGGTTGGTTTCAGCATTCCGCCGGTTCGCATCAGCATTTGGCAAACGCAATCTTTCGCTGCGTAGAAACGCGTCGCCCCATGCTCCGCGCTGCCAACACTGGAGTCACGTGCTTCGTGAATCAATTCGGCCGCGTCACTCAGATGCTCCGGGACGAAACGGGCAGCACCTTCACTGAGGGGGTGCTCACAGGCGAAATCAATGTGCCGACCGAACACGAGCTAACATTTTATGCTCGTCACGGCGAGCTGTTCGCAAAGGTATGCGCCGCGATCACGATGCTAGCGCTCTTGATAGCCGGCTTCCTACGGTGGCGAGCCTTGTAGGGCGTTCGTGTCCAAGGCCTAATTTATTATCGGCGCTTTGATACAAGCACCGCTACAACTCGCCGGAATTTCCGCATTGTGATAGAAGAACCACGTGCGCGTTCAACTGCCGCTCGATCATTTAAGCGAACTTTGGCCGAAGAAATTTCGCGGCGTGCGCATCGGCGCGCTGCTCCATCCCGCTTCCGTCTCGTCGAAGCTTGAACATGCGTCACAAATCCTAGAGCGACACAATGGCGATCTTTTCGGTCTCGCTGCGTTCTTTGGACCACAGCACGGATTTCTCGGTCAGACGCAGGATAACATGATCGAATGGGACGGTTACGAGCATCCCCGTCTGCACATCCCGGTTGACAGCCTTTATGGCGAACATCGCGAACCAACGTCGGAGATGCTGGATGCGCTCGATGTTTTGCTCGTCGATCTTCAAGACATCGGATCGCGTTACTACACTTTTATTTGGACATTGTATCTGTGCATGCGCGCCTGCCAAAGACACGGAATCGCCGTCGTTGTACTCGATCGGCCAAACCCAATCAATGGCGTTACGACTGAAGGACCGGTGCTCGATCCGACTTACAAATCATTCGTCGGCATGCATCCGATTCCAGTCCGGCATGGCCGCACCATTGGCGAACTGGCACAGCAATTCCGTGACGAAGCATTTCCCAATTGCCAGTTGATCGTCCTGCCGATGGAAAACTGGCAACGTGCGATGTGGTTCGACCAAACTGGTCTGCAATGGGTCATGCCGTCGCCCAATATGCCGGCACTCGACAGCGCCACAGTTTATCCGGGAATGTGTCTGCTCGAAGGCACAAATATTTCCGAGGGACGCGGTACCACGCGCCCGTTCGAAATCTTTGGCGCGCCATTCATCGATGCGGAGAAACTCTGCGGTGAATTGAATAGCTTGCGGCTACCCGGCGTTTTCTTTCGCGGAAATTATTTCCAGCCAACGTTCCACAAATTTGGCGGTGAACTCTGCGGCGGCGCGCAAATTCACGTGACGGATCGAAACGCATTTCGGCCGTTTCAAACAGGGCTCGAAATCATTCGGGCCATCCGGAAATCGTATCCAGACCAATTCGCGTGGAAGCAACCGCCTTACGAATACGAAACAGAAAAATTGCCGATCGAAATACTGCTGGGTGGCCCAGTCAACAAATTCTTCGACACTTGAATTGGGATAGCTTTGACGTGCGAAAGATTGCCCGATGATGACCTGAACTCCTTTGACACCTCGCTTCAGCGAGGTGCTTGGAGACATTTTCGATTATAAAACCGCTTTAGCGGTTTTTGTCGTGCCATCTGAAAACCGCTGAAGCGGTTACCGGAGACTTCTTGCAAGCTGCACCGCGCTAAAGCACGGTGTTAATGAGAATGTGAGCACCGTGCATTCCGCGACAGGCCGATGCAGAAATGATCAGAGATTCTTTGCTTCGGTCAGAATGACAATTGGATGAGTTGTCCAACCATGAAGTTGCTTCCAGATCCAATAAGGACAGTGACACTGTTAATGGCGCCACTGTTACTGCTATCTTTACCGCAAGCTCACGGGGACATCCCGTGGCCGGAGGTTGTGCACCGGCTCGCGTACGAGAATGAAAAACTGGCGCGACGGCCGCAAGGCCACAACGGGGAATACTTCATCGTTTGCACCCTATATTACACACCAAAGGAATCGGGGTTCACCTTCGAGCGCGGCTTTGACGCAACGCCGGTCACCAAGTCCGGCCTGCATGGTCGAAAGTATCCGCGCGATTTTCTGCGCTCGGTGAAAAAGGAAGGCTTCGGCCGAATTACTACGCCCGTGAACGGGCGCTACTACATTCGCTACGACGGTGGCGATTCATATGCGTTTGCCTCACAGGCTACAGGCGGAGGCGGCGTTTTGGCGCCGCGCTACTCGGCGGCAATTAAGGGAGGGCACGGTAGCTTGCGGCGCGGGGCCACCATAGAAACGTCGTCGCCGGAACTTCAGAAGGTTTTCGGGAGCAACCGCTGGAAGATTATGGACACCGGCGGCGGTCTGCGCCGGTGGCAAATCGATTGTTACTTCGGCGAAGATGAACCGCTCGGCCCTGGCAAGCTCCAAGGTCGTCCGCGCGCGACGACCTTTGAGTACGCATACGCCAACGCGCGAATCGTAGATTGACGTGAAGCGATTCAAGGTCCGGCTTCGCTTTCACGGCAACCTTAATGTTTTTCTTGGGTCAAAAGCCGGCGACGCAGTAATCGAGCGGCGGCTCGCGGAAAAGACGTCCGTAAAAGACGTCATTGAGTCGTGCGGCGTGCCGCACCCGGAGGTTGATTTGATTTTGGTCGATGAACAACCAGTCGGTTTTGATCACACGCTGGCCAACGATGCGAAAGTAGAGGTATTTCCGGTCCATAATCGTGACACGATTGCCACGGAGAAACGATTACAAACTATTGACATTACAAGATTTGTTGCTGATGGCCATCTGGGAGGACTTACCCGCAATCTTCGTCTCCTCGGATTTGACGTCGCCTACAGCCGAAACGCTGATGACCGGCAGTTACTCGGGGTGATGACCCGCGAAAATCGGGCGCTTCTGACGCGTGATCGGCGCCTGCTCATGCACGCGATCGTTCAGCACGGATATTACCCGCGCTCTCAAAACGCCGACAAACAAACGATCGAGGTTGTCCGCCGTTTTAACCTATCGGAGTTGATCGCGCCTTTCACGCGCTGCCTGCGATGTAACGCACCGTTAGAAGTGGCAGCCAAGGCCGAGATAATCGACAAACTCGAGCCGCTTACCAAAATCTATTACGACCAGTTCCGCCGCTGTCCTGACTGCAAACAGATCTACTGGTCGGGGTCGCACTTTCCTAAACTGCAAAAGCGGATCGAAGAAATTCGCTCGCGGATTCGAGGCAAAGCGTAGGCTTGTCTTCAGCTCAGCAGAACTGGCAGAGTGCGCTATGCAACTCGCATTTTCGTCGCGCCCGCAGTTTGCAGCGTTAGCTGTCGCTAACGCGATTGCGATCAACACCGCAAGCGCTCAAGGCCCAGCGCCGTCGCCGCTATTGCCAGCGCCATCGCCGCCACCGGCAAACGTTCCTGCGGTCGCGCCGCAGCCGATTCCGGCGCCTGAATTAACCAAAACCGATTTGGAAACTTTTCTTGACGCGTTGATTCCCTCGCAATTGCGAAATCGAAACATCGCGGGCGCTGTCGTATCGGTGGTGAAAGATGATCAGGTGTTATTTCAAAAGGGCTACGGCTACGCTGACGTTGAAGAGAAGAAACCGGTGCTTCCTGATCAGACTTTGTTCCGCCCAGGTTCGATCTCGAAACTATTCACTGCCACAGCGGTGATGCAGTTGGTCGAACAAGGCAAGCTCGACCTTGACCGCGACGTGAATGATTACCTCGATTTTCCAATCCCAAAGACTTATCCGGAGCCTGTCACGCTTCGGCAATTGCTTACCCACACAGGCGGATTCGAGGAAACATTGAAAAACCTTTTCGTCGCTCACGAAAGCGACCTGAACCCGTTGCGGACGTATCTCGTGAAAGAAATGCCCGCTCGCATTTTCCCGCCGGGTAAAATTCCGTCTTATTCCAATTACGGATTCACACTTGCGGGATACATCGTGGAGCGTGCGAGCGGCGAAAAATTCGAACGTTACGTCGAGAATCACATTTTGAAACCGCTGGGGATGAACAATTCGACGTTCGATCAACCGCTGCCGGCGCTGCTCGCGCCGCAAATGTCGAAAGGTTATCTCAGTGTGTCCAAGAAACCGCGCGATTTCGAATTTGTGCAAGCGGCGCCAGCCGGGTCCCTCACCACCACGGCTACTGACATGACGCGGTTCATGCTCGCCTTTCTTCAAGATGGCGCGGTTGACGGTGTGTCAATTCTAAAACCGGAGACCGTGCGGCAAATGGAGACCCGGCAATTTGAATTTCACCCGATGCTCCCCGGACTCGGCATCACGTTTATGGAATACCTGATCGATCCAGTTCGCATCATCGCTCACGGCGGCGACACAGTTTATTTCCATAGCGACATGATCCTCGTCCCCGACGCGCACGTCGGCTATTTCCTATCCTACAACAGCCTTGGTAAGGACGTTGGTGGCGGCCGCGGCGAAGTCTGGCGTACCTTCGCGAATCGCTATTTCCCGAGTGCAGCCCAACCGAAGGCAGCTGTTGATTCGAATACGGCGAAACCGGACGGACGTGCCGTAAGTGGACTGTATGATGGAACGCGACGCGGAGAGACAACTTTCCTGAAGATTCTGGCATTGGTCGGTCAGTTCAAGGTCAGCAGCGACATGGAAGGTGTCCTCCAGATTGAAGGAATGAAGAGCCAGAGCGGAGAACTGAAGCGATGGCGCGAAATCGCTCCGCTCATTTATCGAGAGGTAGACGGCTTGGAAAGAATTGGCTTTCGCCGCGACGCGTCCGGCACCGTCGGCGAATTGCTCCCCTTCCCTGCGATCTACGAAGGACAGCGCGTTCCGTGGTACGCGACCAAAACTCTTATCGGCTTGTTGATTGGTGGAAATTTGCTGCTCGCGCTGCTGACCATGTTGCTGTGGCCCGTCGCGGTCATAATCCGCAAACGATACAAGCGTCCGCTCTTCAGTACGAAAAGCGATCGCGTTCTATATTTTCTCTCACGAATTGTCTGCCTCGCCGAAGTGGTTTTCGTTCTCGCGCCAATCGTTGCGCTTAGCCAGGGATTGGAGCACGTCGTGATCCTCGGGGACGCCGTCAATCCCTGGCTGCAGGCGTTCCATGTCATTGGCTGGGTCTTGATGGCAGGTGTGGTTGTTTTAATTATCGCCGCGGTTCGCTTTGTCAGACTGCCGGAGCACGGGCTTTGGTTTCGTGCTCACGCAATTCTGTTAGCGATTGGCGGAATCGCATCCGGATTGTTTGCCTGGCAATACCATTTTCTCGATGCGTCGCTGAAGTTCTGATCGGCACAGCACATCGATGAATTTCGCTCATCGAGGAATTCTAATTGGTCTTGCTGTCGTCGCGTTTCCCGCTTCGATTTTTGCTTACGGGCCACTGGGACATGAGATCGTTGGCGCGATTGCCGATGAACGTCTCGCGAATACGCCTGCGGCTGCGAAGGTTCATTCGTTGCTGAATGGCCTCACGCTGGCAAAAGCCGCGCTGATTGCGGATGAGATCAAAGGCTGGGATAACAAGGGCGTGGACGATCCAAGAGCGTTTCATTACTCCGCTCGCCGCAACATTGACAAACAGTTGCGTGATTTCTGGCGTGCGAACCAGCCAACGCATGATCCCAATGCGCCCGCGCCTTCGCACCACTGGTTTCACTACACTGATGTCCCCGTGATGCCCGAACAACGATATCGCGAGGGACACGCCGGTCGGAGCAAATGGGATATCGTGCACATGATTCGGTTCTGCATTGATGTCCTGCAGGAGCGAATTCCCGAACAGAATGAGCGGAAGATCACGAAGCCAGTCGCACTCATTTTGTTAGCCCATTATGTCGCTGATATTCATCAGCCGTTGCATGTGGGTGCGGCCTATTTCGATGCAGAAGGGCGTGCTATCGATCCCGACAAGGGCAAATCAGCGTTGGCAGATGAAGGCGGAAATACTTTTACGCTGGAACTAAGCGATGAGCCGCGACGCCGCCGAGGTATTCGCAAGAAAAAATTCCACGGCTTTTGGGATTACGATGCGGTGAACATGCAGTTCCCTCAGGTGCCCGGCACGTTACCGAAAAAGGAAATCTCGGCGCAAATAGACCCGTTCAAGCAACAGTTGGTCCATGAAATGGCGACGCACGAACCCCGCAATTGGCGAATGCCCTCGAGTGCCTCGATTGACAGTTACGCGGAGATTTGGGCGGACGAAATCCTGCCGATCGCGCGCGAGGCGCATGCGCGTCTGGAATTTCGAAATGTAAAGCCGTTTGAGGACGGGGACCGCGTCGTTGCAGCGGGTGAAGCAATCGAAAAACCAGCGCCGGATCATACGCTGTATCGCACGTGGGCAACGGGCATCGTGCGCGATGAGCTGAACAAGGCCGGGTGGCGTCTCGCCGATTTACTGGAGAAAGTCCTATAGTGGTACTCACCTGTTGAAGCCGGGCTAAACGCGAGAAGTTTCCAACCAAAACACATGCGAGCCGTTGTCCAGCGTGTAAGCCGCGCGCGCGTAACCGTGGAGGGCAGCGTTGCAGGAGAAATCGCGGCGGGGGTCATGATTTTGCTCGGCGTTGGTCGCAACGACACGTCTGCTGTCGCTGTCACGATGGCCGAGAAAATTGCACACTTGAGGATCTTCGAGGACGACTTGCTAAAAATGAATCGTTCGCTGCTGGATGTAAAAGGCAGCGCGCTGGTCGTTTCCCAGTTTACACTCTACGGCGACGCGCGCGGTCAACGCCGACCCAGCTTTGTTGCCGCGGCGACGGCCGACCAAGCAAAAGACCTTTATGGAAAATTTGCCGACGCGCTGCGCACCCTCGGGGTTACCGTCGCTACAGGAGTTTTCGGCGCAATGATGTCAGTCGAATTGGTCAACGAAGGCCCCGTAACCATCCTTTTGGACTCCGACAAAACGTTCTAGAGAGTCGTATCGCCTAACGAATACTGCTAGTACTCCAACTGTCATTCTGAGCGAAGCGAAGAATCTCGGATATTTTTCTGCCGCAACTCTCAAGCAATAGCCAAAGATGTTTGAAAGCCTGGCCTTATGCTTCGCATTTCGTTGCAGCGCTCGGCTCAACATGACAAGGCTGGATTGCGGCGATTGTAGCAACCTCTACACTAATCATATGTCCACGACGTCTGAACTTGTTCGACCCATTGATCTGTCAGAAATACGCGCTGCGCGCGAACGGATCGGGAAGACGATCGTACACACACCATTAATTCGCCTCGAACTCGGGCCGGAATTTCCGGACATCCGTCTCAAGCTGGAGAATCTGCAACCGATCAACGCGTACAAATTGCGCGGCGCTGCAAACGCCGTAGCGATGCTCTCTGACGCCGATCGCGAACGCGGCGTTTGGACAATCAGCGCCGGTAACGCCGGCCAGGGTGTGGCCTACGCGGCGAGGACGGCAGGCGTACCGTGCTCGGTCGTGGTTGTTGAGACCGCGCCAAAATCAAAGTTAGAGCGAATGAAAGCGCTCGGGGCAAAACTCATTCCTGTCCCATACGAGATTGCTTGGAAAGCGCTCGACGAAAGATCGTTTCCGGGAGTGGGTGGAACATTTATTCACCCGTTCGATGATGACGATTTTATTGCCGGTCATGGCACGATGGGCTTGGAAATTCTTCAAGACGCTCCCGACGCTGCTGCGGTGATCGCCAGCATCGGCGGCGGCGGGTTAATCACGGGCGTTGCCAGCGCAATTAAGGCGCTGAAACCGCAAGTAAAAATATTCGGCGTTGAACCGGAGACCGCAGCGCCGGCAGCGCTTTCGTTCGAGAAAGGTTCGCCGCAGGTGTTTCCAAACTGGAAATCGTCATTTGTGGATGGCGCCGGTGGTCAAAGCATGTTCCCTCGCATGTGGGAACGTATAAAACCAATTGTGAACGGCTGTCTCGTCGTCACTCTCGACGAGACCAAAAATGCAATGCGACTGTTGGCCGAAAAAGCGCGCGTTATCGCCGAAGGCGCGGGCGCATTGCCAGTTGCTGCAGCACTAAGTGGGAAAGTCGGCAAAGGACCGGTTGTAGCCATCGTCTCGGGAGGAAACATCGACCTCAAAAAATTTTGTGAGCTGATCGCGCAATAGAGATCATCTCAGCGTTGACTTTGGCTGCGCGATTTGGAATGAATTTGCTGCAACACAATCACAAGAGGAGGAATTACAAATGAAAATTGGAGATACAGCACCTGATTTCGAAGCAGAAACCACTGAAGGCCGCATCCGTTTGCATGATTGGATCGGCAACTCCTGGGCCATTTTATTCTCGCACCCCAAGGACTTCACGCCGGTCTGCACAACCGAGCTCGGTTACATGGCGAAGATCAAACCAGAGTTCGACCGCAGAAACGTGAAGATCATGGGTCTGTCGGTCGATTCCACTGGCGATCACGCAGGTTGGGCTAAAGACATTGAAGAGACGCAAGGACACGCGCCTAATTATCCAATCGTTGGCGACGCTGACTTCAAAATCTCGAAACTGTACGGGATGCTGCCGGCTGACGTTGAGGGTGACCCGAAGAAGCGCACGCCTGCGGATAACGCGACCGTGCGCAACGTTTACGTCATCGGGCCGGACAAAAAGATTAAATTGATTCTTGTTTATCCGATGACGACAGGTCGCAACTTCGACGAGGTGCTGCGGGTGATCGATTCACTCCAACTGACCGCGAAGCACCAGGTCGCGACGCCCGTCAATTGGAAACCGGGCCAAGACGTCATCATCGCCGGTTCGGTATCGGACGACGAGGCTAAGCGGCGTTATCCGCAAGGTTGGCAGGCGCCAAAGCCATATCTGCGGATCGTGCCCCAGCCGCAATAATGGGCAGCACAGCCCATCTTGGCTGTAGGGCCGGCGGGCGTGTAGGCTGCAGGATGGCTCGAGCAGAGTTGTGTGAGCCTAAAAACTGCGATCGTTTTGCTCAGCAGAAAATTCCACCGGATCCTGCTGGAAGTACTCTTGCAACTCCGCGTAGAGTTTTGGATGACGAGCGCGCAGCGCGCGCGGTCGCTCAAAGAATGCTTCCACTGATACGGCGAAAAACTCGGCTGGATCCGTTGCACCGTACGTGTCAAGCAATGTCGGTATGCCGCTCTGGTCGGCAGCGCGCAAAGACGCAAACTCGGATCTCATCACGGCGCCCCAGGCTAATTGCTGTTCGCGCGTTGCCAACCCCGGCACTCCATCGGCGCCGTGATTTTCGTAATCGAGCTGGTGAGCAAATTCATGAAGAACAACGTTCTTACCATCGGAGGGATCAGCTGCGCCATGTTTGACCGCCCCCCAGGACAAAACCAAGGACCCCATTCTACGGCCGGTCTCGCCAAGACGACTCACAGTCCCCTCTTCCCAAAGATGCTCTTCAACCTGTCGTTTTTCTTCCACCATGTACGTCAATGGATAAACGAGAATCGTGAGCAGATCGGGAAAATAATCCGTTCTGCGATGTAACAATAGGAGACAGGCTTGCGCCGCGATGGCCACGCGTACCGCATCGGTGATCGCGAAACCGCCACACCCTTCGAAACGTTTTTCGGCAAGAAACACCTGAATGTGACCAAGCAGTTCCGCGCGGTCGCTCGGGGACAGTCTCCGAAAAAATACAACATGACGCTGAATCAACACCAGCCATTCTTTCGGAAAAGGCCGCGTCCGCAGGCGTTTTCGTCTGCCCTGTTTCAACAACGAAAGGATCACAGCGCAATGTAACCGCCGCGTGGAAAATAAGCGAGCAGGTCTGCGCTCTGGGTAGCGCAACGCGTCACGCGTGCTCGCACGCGCGTCCTCGCGATCGCGAACTTTCCTTGAATTCCGTTGCTTCCAGTGACAGCGAATCCAAAGAAAAGACTGTTTTGGCGCGACGCCGAAACCAGCACGCGAGCCGCGTGCGCGACCCAGGCGCTTATGGGGTTCGTTGTAATTCGATCTCGCCTCCCATGGCGGACTGTCCTATTAATGACAGATATGAACACGATCTCGATTTCCCGCCGCAAATTTGCGCAACTGCTGGGCGTAGGCGCGGCAGCGGCTTTCGTTAGGCCGGGGAGTTCATTCGCAAAACAGCCAGAACACATGCCGGCAACAGGCCAGGTTGTTCGGTTGAGCGCGAATGAAAATCCGTATGGCCCTTCGCCGAAAGCACTGAAGGCAATGACTGATTCCTTCAAACTTGCGTGCCGTTATCCCGACGAACACAACAACGTGCTGATCGAAAAACTGGCGAAACTTAACGGAGTCGATCATCACCAGATTTTGCTCGGTGACGGTTCCAGCGAGATTCTTAAGCTTTGCGCCGAGACATTTACCGGCAAAGACCGTGGCCCCCTTGTTGCAGCGGATCCAACTTTCGAGGCCATTCTGAGCCAGGCAGCTGTCAATGGCGCGGAAGTCGTGAAGGTGCCGCTGACGTCAACCTTTGCGCATGACCTTCCAAAGATGCTTTCCGCTGCGAAAGGCGGTCTGATTTACGTCTGCAACCCGAATAATCCCACCGCGAGCATCACGCCCCAAAATGAGCTGCGCGATTTCATGGCAAACACTCCGCGCGAAACAATGGTTCTTGTGGACGAAGCGTACTTTCATTTCGCCGACAGTCCAGATTACGAAAGCGTGATCCCACTGGTGACGGATCATCCGAATTTGCTCGTGGCGCGCACGTTCTCGAAAATTTACGGAATGGCAGGACTACGCTGCGGCTATTGCATTGGGCAAAAGGAAACGATCGATCGCATGCGTCCGTTTCAGATGTGGGACAGTGTCAACATCATGGCCCTGGCTGCTGCGAGCGCGAGTCTGGATGATCCCGATCAGGTTCCAAACGGGCAACGTTTAAACGGAGAAGCGAAAGCATTCACAATCGGCGAACTGGACCAGCTCGGTTACAAGACAATTCCCTCGCAAGCCAACTTCATCATGTTCGACTGTAAACGACCGGTTGTTCCGCTGATTCAAGCAATGAAGAAACAGAACGTTCACGTCGGGCGATTATTCCCCGCGTTGCCAAATCACATGCGGGTTACGATTGGGAAGAAAACCGAGATGGAAAGTTTTGTCGGCGCGTTCAAGCAAGTGACCGGATAACGCGAAGGTCATAGCGGAGGTTGTATCTCCGAAAGAGCTGAGGCACGTGGATTGTTGCCTGGGCTGCGCTTACAAGATCAGCGTCGCAGCCAAAGAACTCGTGCAAGCCGCGATAAAGAGTTCCTGACTGCGCACATGATCGGCGACCCTTTCTTGCCGCTGATTTCTCGCGCCTCACCGTCGGATACGGCAATGCCTGGCGGAAACACGGCTTCGAGTGCTTCATGATACGAGTGCCGATCGTCCACCGACAATTCGCCAGCGTGATTAAATTCGTTGCCGTTGACGATGATCTTCGCCTTCAGTTTTGCCGCCAGGCGCGCTCCGGAATGAAGCTCGCCCAGCTCGTCCACCGCGCGATCGTACGCCGCTCTGACATCCGGCGGCATCTCGTCGGCGTTCGCGTACTCGCGGCCGTTGAACCGGATGTTCGTCTTGGACCTCGCACTCACTACAAAGACCAGTAGTGAGAACTATTTTTCGCGAAATTCAAGTGCACCGTCTTTGGCGTCCACGTGGACGGTCTGGCCTTCGCGGACTTTGCCTTCGAGAATATCGATGCTGAGCGGATCGAGAATCTCTTTTTGAATAGCGCGCCGCAACGGGCGCGCGCCGTAAACGGGATCGTAGCCTTCGCGCGCGAGCAGCGCCTTGGCGGAATCGGACAGCTTGAGCGTGATCTTTTGTTGCTCGAGTCGCTTCGACAAACGGCCAAGTTGAATTTCGACGATTTTCTTCAGCTCCTCTTCACTGAGCCGGTCGAAAATGATGATCTCATCGACGCGATTCAAAAACTCAGGGCGAAAATGTGCACGCAACGCATCCATGACCAGTCGCCGGCGCGCTTCGGGAGATTCTTCCTGGGTGATGTATTGCGAGCCGATGTTGGAAGTCATGATCACGACCGTGTTCTTGAAATCGACGGTCCTCCCCTGCCCGTCTGTGATCCGGCCGTCGTCGAGCACTTGCAGCAGGACGTTGAACACATCCGGATGCGCTTTTTCGATTTCGTCGAACAGGACGACTGAATACGGTTTGCGACGAACTGCTTCGGAAAGCTGGCCGCCTTCCTCGTAGCCGACATAGCCCGGCGGTGCACCGATCAATCGCGCGACTGTGTGTTTCTCCATGTACTCGCTCATGTCGATGCGGATCATGGCGTTCTCGTCATCAAACAAAAATTCCGCGAGCGCGCGGGCCAATTCTGTTTTGCCAACGCCGGTCGGCCCGAGAAAGATGAATGAACCCAGTGGGCGGTTCGGGTCCTGTAAGCCTGCGCGGGCGCGGCGCACGGCATTGGACACGGCCTTGATGGCCTGATCCTGGCCCACGACACGCAGATGCAAATGCTCTTCCAGTTTTACGAGTTTCTCGCGCTCGCCCTCCTGCAATCGCGAAACGGGAATGCCCGTCCAGCTCGATACAATCTCTGCGATATCTTCTTCCGTCACTTCTTCACGGAGGAGACGTTTTTTAGTCTTGCCCGATTTCGCAGTGAGCTCCGTCAATTTCGTCTCCAGGTCAGGAATGCGGCCGTATTGAATCTCGCTCGCCTTGCCCAATTCACCGCGGCGCTGCGCGCGCTCTAATTCAGTCCGCAGCCGATCGATCTCTTCTTTCACTTTCCGCTGCTCGTCGATGATCGCTTTCTCTTTCTGCCACTCGGCTTTTAGCGCATTCGATTTTTCTTTTAGCTCAGCCAATTCCTTCTCAAGCTTCTTCAAACGTTCCTTGCTGGCGGGATCTTTCTCTTTCTTGAGCGCCTGGCGCTCCATTTCATGCTGCATGATCTGACGCTCGATCACGTCGATTTCTGTCGGCATCGAATCGAGCTCGATCTTCAAACGGGACGCCGCTTCATCGACCAGGTCAATCGCCTTGTCCGGCAGAAAGCGATCGGTGATGTAACGATGCGACAATACCGCTGCTGCGATCAGCGCACCGTCGGTAATGCGCACGCCGTGATGCACTTCGTAGCGTTCCTTTAGTCCGCGAAGGATTGCAATAGTGTCTTCAACAGTGGGTTCGTCGACGAGCACTGGCTGGAAACGCCGCTCCAACGCCGCGTCTTTTTCGATGTATTTGCGGTATTCATCTATCGTGGTCGCGCCGATGGTGCGCAGCTCGCCGCGCGCCAGCATCGGCTTGAGCATATTCGATGCATCGACCGAACCTTCTGCTGCGCCGGCACCCACAATGGTGTGCAGTTCGTCAATGAAGAGAATGATCTGGCCCTGCGCATCGGTCACTTCTTTCAAGAATGCTTTGAGCCGGTCTTCGAATTCGCCGCGGTATTTCGCGCCAGCGACCATTGCGCCGATGTCCATCGCGATGATTCGCTTGTTTTTCAATGAATCCGGGACATCGCCGCTGAT
>JBKOYE010000028.1:0-21300 GCA_046725275.1 Verrucomicrobiota bacterium | reverse complement strand
AACTCGACCGGGATAATTTTTTCGAAGTCGCTTACGAACATTTTGCCGAACCGGGTGTTTGGGAGCTTTACCCCGAAGTCCCTGAAGTCCTCGAGCGACTGCAACCGCATTTTCAGCTCGCCGTGATTTCCAATTTCGACGGCCGCTTGCGATTCATTCTTCAGCACCTTGGGATCTCAAAACATTTTGCGCATGTATTTATCTCCAGCGAGCTTGGCGCGGATAAACCGGATCCGGAGATTTTCCGACGCGCAGTAAAGGTCATGAATTTAAATCCGGACGAGGTCCTCCACGTGGGCGATGACCCACAACGGGATTGGAAAGCGGCCACCGCCGCGGGTTTACATGTGTTCCAACTAAAACGACCAAAAAATTCCCTGCGCGATCTGCTGACGACTTTGAAATTGTAGGGCATGCGCTTCGCTTGCCGCCTCCAGCATTGGCAGGCGATGCACTTGCCCTACAATCTTGCGACGACCACCAAACTGGATTACAAAACATTTCCGGCGGGGGTCGGTAGCTCAATCGGTAGAGCAGCGCCCTTTTAAGGCGTTGGTTCCGGGTTCGAGTCCCGGCCGACCCATCGCCCCTTTGCTCTCAAACGCCAACGCCGCCGGAAATGATCTCTCACAAACATAAATGCATCTTCGTCGAGGTGCCTAAGACCGGATCGACCAGCGTAAGAGCCATTCTCGGCAAAGCGTGGAAGCCGCATCTGGATCTGGTGCAGATCAAACAGCTAATGGAAACGTCCTGGACAGAATTCGGCGGACGAAAGAACCGCATCAAGGCCGCGCTGTATTTGTTCGTTCCCGAAGAGCGCCGGAAAGAAACCGGGCGCAAACAATTCGAATCCTATTTCAAGTTCGGATTTGTTCGCAATCCGTGGGACCGGGTTGTATCGCTGTATGAGCGCACCGAAGCATTGGAGCTAAGGAACGAGATGAGCTTTGAACAATTTGTCGATTGGATCCAATACAGCAGCGCCACATGCGTGCATTCGTCACCGCATCGTTACCAACTCGACTGGTTTGTTGATGCGAACGGAAATCTGTTAGCCGATTTTATCGGAAAATTCGAGCGGCTCGACGAGGATTGGGCTTTTGTGGCGCGGAAGCTGGGTGTGGAGGAGAAGTTGCCGCACCGACGCGAAAACCCGCGGGCGCGTCATTACACTGAGTATTACACTCCGCGAACGAGAGATATCATTGCAGACAAGTTCAAAGTGGATATTGAGCGGTTCGGTTATGAGTTCGCCGGGTAAAATAAAAGCGATCGTCCTCACGTGTGACCGCTGGCGAGCCATCACGCGACATCTCATTCTCAAATACGAACGGCTGTGGCCGGATCACCCGTTCATTTTTCATGTTCCGTACCAGGAGCTTCGCGGAACCGACACTGACCGAATCAAGTACCACGCGGCGCCAGAGGACATTAAAGGAACTATTCTGCATCTGCTCGCAGACATCGATGACGAAGAATGGATTTACTGGTGCGTGGACGACAAATACCCGATTCAGCTTCCCACCGACAAGGTCTCCAGCCTTATTTCTCACGCGATGCGCTCACCGGGAATCGATGGCCTGTTATTCTGCAGATGCAGGGCGCTATTGAGCATCCCCAGTCTCACGCTCCACCCTAAGAAAGTGAAAAACCTGTTCGGCGATGTTTATCTCGAACGAAAAGGTTGGTGGCAAATATGGATCCATCAGATCATGCGTGCCAAGGTGCTTCGACATCTCTTTAAGCATTTGCCCGATCACATTCCCAGCGCCAAGGCGATGGACGATCTCAAGGATGACGTACCCAAGCTGCCTGAGCACAGGTTGTTCGTGACAGAGAAAAATTACGCAGTGTTTGGCGAGAGCACCCGGCGCGGAATGATCACGCAAAACTGCTACGAAAGTATCGTGGACTCGGGGATTGAGCTGCCGGAATGGTTCCAGCAACCGGACGGCGAGTACGTGACACTGGGCAAACTCTGACCCTGAAAATGTTTGCTCCCACCGACTTTGTTGATCTCGAACATACGGCTCATCCGAAATTGTTCGAGAACCAGAATTACGTCTGGGACGCGCTCAAACAGATTGCGAGTTACTTGCAGTTTCGTCTCAAACCGGCGGTTCTTGGCGAGTTACTGGGCAAACCATTCATCAGCAACCGCGTGTTCGTCGGGCGAGGAACAGTCGTCGAACAGGGCGCGGTGCTGAAAGGCCCGGCCTGGATCGGCGAGAATTGCAAGATTCGCAGTGGCTGTTACGTGCGCGAGAACGTCATCGCCGGCAATGGTGTCGTGATGGGCAACTCGTGCGAATTCAAGAATTGCATCCTTTTCGATAACGCGCAGATCCCTCATTTCAATTACGTCGGCGACTCCATTCTGGGTCATCACGCGCATCTCGGCGCAGGCGTGATTCTCTCGAATGTCAAACTCGATCATGGCGAAATCGCGGTGAGCACTCCAGACGGCGACATTCCAACCGGCTTAAGAAAATTTGGCGCGATCGTCGGCGATAGAACAGAGATCGGCTGCAACTCCGTGATCAATCCTGGCTCCGTCATCGGCCGCGACTGCATGATTTATCCCAGCGTAAATTTCCGCGGTGTCCTGCAGCACGGCAGCATGGTCAAACTGCGGCAGGAACTACAGGTGATCGAGAAACGCTAGCGAGAATGAGAAAGACAACACGCCTACGCATGCGATTCCGATTTACACCGTCCGTATTTAGTAAATTTGGACGTCGCCCATGTTGAGGGTGCCGCCGGCGGAATAACCGTTACTTAGAGTAATAAAAAAGGTATCCGTGCTTCCGTAGCTGCTGTTGTCGGTTACAGTGACGCTGTAGGTGACTCTCGTTCCGTCGCCTAAATGTGCTGTGCCACCCAGGTCGGCGCTGTTCCCATTGAATGTAAGAGTCCGAACTTTCGTTTCAGTTATCGAGATGCCAGCCGCAGGATCGCTAAAAGAGAGTGAGCCGGTCGGCCGATCATCCGACTGCGTCGCGTGAAATTTGAAAGTAGCTTCGTCGCCTTGTCCATCGATCGAGCCTCGGCCAGACACAACGATTCCCGGATCATAGAGTTCCGCGCTCGCGAGAGGAGTTTTGCTGTAACCACGTGCTCCCCCAGTGACAAGCATCATGCCGCTGGGCAGGAGAGTTGCGGCATGGTCCTTTCGCGCGGTGTTGGGGCTACCGGTTAGTGACCAGGTGCCGGTCGCCGGATCGTACAGTTCGGCACTCGCGACAGGGAAGACGGCTCCGTCGGCCACGAGGACCATGCCGTTGGGCAGGAGAGTGTCGACATCGTCCGATCGCCCGTCGTTGAGGCTGCCGGTTTCTGACCAGGTGCCGCTCGCCGGATCGTAGAGTTCGGCACTCGCGATTTCGTCGGGGTTTCCCCCCGCCACGAGCACCATGCCGTTGGGCAGGGGAGTTGCCGAATGGTCGTATCGCGCGGTGTTGAGGCTACTGGTTGTTGTCCAGGTCCCGGTGGCGGGATCGTAGAGTTCGGCACTCGCGAGTTCGAAGCCACGGGAATCCTGTCCCCCCGCCACGAGCACCTTGCCATTTCGCAGAAGAGTTTCTGTGTTGAATACCCGCGCCGTGTCGAGGCTGCCCGTTGGAGACCAGGTACCGGTGGCCGGATCATAAAGTTCCGCGCTCGCTAAAGCGATGCCGCCGGATTCCCTTCCGCCCACGACGAGCACCATGCCGTTGGGCAGGAGAGTTGCGGTATGGAATACCCGCCCCGTGTTAAGACTGCCGGTTGGAGACCAGGTACCAGTGGCCGGATCATAGAGTTCCGCGCTCACCAAACCGATGCCGGGTACGGTTTCCCTGCCGCCCGCGGCGAGCACCATGCCGTTGGACAGGAGAGTTGCGGTATGGGAGTCTCGCGCTGTGTTGAAGCTGCTGGTGTCTGACCAGGTGCCGGTCGCCGGATCGTAGAGTTCGGCGCTTGCGAGAGCGCCGGTTCCATCCTTTCCGCCCGCGACCAGCACCCTACCATCGGGGAGCAACGTCGACGTGTGGTGGAACCGGGCAGTTTTAAGGTTGCCGGTGTACTCCCATTCAAAGGGATTAGCAGCGCACGGTTGCATGGACGCAAGCCCGGCTGAAAAAGACAGCAGCAGAACCATAACCGGTCGCGCCAGAGGTGAGGCGGTTGCTGGTTGAGTTATCGCGGTGACGAGTTGAACAGGAGTTTTTATAGAATCATTGGCTTTGGGTTGAAGATCTGAAGTGGCAGAGGAAGCTGCAGGGGAAGCGTTCGTGTCCGATCCAGACCGCTTCGTCGGCGCATCCTAGGCAACCACGCGCTTCGTTGTCAATTTCCAAATTGCTGCCTTGGGCCTGTTAATCCGGATTGATGGCGGATGGGGGGGGATTCGAACCCCCGGTGCCTTTCGGCACACACGCTCTCCAGGCGTGCACAATCAACCACTCTGTCACCCATCCAAGCGCCGCACACTTTAATCTCAAATCTGCTGTAGGGGAAGCTGACAGCTTCTCGGTTTTGACTTGCTCTAGCCGTCGCCCTGTGGGCGACGTGATGGCAGTGCCAACTACGTCAGCGCCACGCTTCCCACAGGGAAGCGGCTACAGATCGAAGCTCAGAGAGCACCGTTACAGGTTCACAGTTGCAAGCGCCGGAACAATTCGTCGAGCGGTAATTGGATGCCGATGTAAAATTCGCCGAAATCGGCGTACTCGGCGCTGACCGGATCAAAACGCATTTTGTAAACGATCGCTTTGATGTGAAACGTGTCGCGCGCGAAGAGCGTGACGCCCCATTCGGCATCGTCGAGACCGGTCGAACCTGTAATAAGCTGTTTCACTTTGCCGGCGAACTCTCGCCCGACAGTGGCGTGTCCTTTCATCAACTTGCGACGCTCGTCGTATGGCAGCGCGTACCAATTGCGCTGTTCGCCGCGGCGCTTGCTCATGTTGTAAAAACAAACCACCGGCCAATCAGGCAGCGTAGGA
Source organism: Verrucomicrobiota bacterium (assembly GCA_046725275.1). GTDB lineage: Bacteria > Verrucomicrobiota > Verrucomicrobiia > Chthoniobacterales > UBA10450 > Udaeobacter. The sequence goes on along the minus strand of JBKOYE010000028.1, from coordinate 16,312 downwards.
TAAACGCCCTCTTGCCGGTAATGTTTCATTCGCTCGCGAAATGTCATCAGCGCTTCGTCGAGCTTTGCAGGATCCTTGCGGACACTGGAGTCGAGCGTCTGCGCGTATTCCTCCTCGGTCGTGATGTATTCGCTCTCCTCTGTGAGCGACAAGTAACTGTAGACTGGCGTGAGCACGTCTGCGCCTAACGATAGCGAGAGCCGTTTCTCGATCCTGTTGGCGTTATGCAGATCCGGCATGATCAACATGAAACCGATGTCGGCCTTTGGCGTAACCATCCCGAGCGTGAGCAATTGAGTGGAATCCATCGCGCGCACTTCCTGCACCAGCGATGACAGATTTGTTTTCGCAGCGTTTTGCTCGTCGCGGTTCAGCAATTGCCATTGGCCGTACTCGATCCGGTAAAATAAATGCAAGCAGTGCCAGCCTTCCTCGGGAACAAGAGCAGTATTTTTATCAGTCATCGCGCTAGTTTCGGACGCGAAAGATTGTGGTCAAGAAGGTAGGGGCGATTGACCTCAATCGCCCAGGCGGTTTGGGTGAACCGCCCCTAACCGGACGTTTGCACCTTTGGCAGATGCGCCATGCAATATTCTTCGCCGTCTCGCGCGACGCGGAAATCGAGATTCGGATCGCTCAGCTCGGTGGCGCCGCAGACCGCACAGCGATGGAGCGTTTCAGTGGGACTGCGCGATTGGACTTCAAAACGTCTGCGCCGTGTCGAAACGTCGTGCCGGTGCCATGCTTGATGAATAATCTCCGGTCCGAAGAAAATGAAATAGTTAGTGAATGCGGCAATGAGCGCTGCGCGATACGAATTCGGTCCCAGAAAAAATCCGAGCATCAAAAAGGCGGCGTAAATCCAAGCCAGCCATTTGATTTTTACGGGCAGAATAAAAAGGATGTAGATGACTTCGTCGGGATAAAATCGCGCAAAGGCGAAGAACAAAGCCGTGATCAGCATGCCATTAGAGAAATTACTGCCGAAAAGGAAGGCCGCGATGGTCGTGCCAGTCATCCCTACGACGAAGTAGAGCGTCAGTCGGAATGGTCCCCACGCACGTTCGAGGCCTTCGCCTATAAACCAGAGAAACCAGAGGGCGAGAAGCACCCACAGTGGGCTGAACGTCTGCGGGAGGAAGATATACGTGACGAGCCGCCAAACCTGCCCTCGAAGAATCAGTGCCGGATCGAGCGTTAAAAACGATTCAAAGCCGCGATTAAGATAAACCAGCACATAAACGAGAGCGGTGAAGCCAATCACGATCCGGATCAGTCCCGGAATGCCCAGAAAACCAAAACGGCGTTCGAGTTTATCCAGCCAGGTCATTGCGATTTGCCGAGTGTAATTGCTCGCACAAAGAACACAAAGGACGCAAGGGACATAAGGCGACGAAAATGTTGAGAAATCTTTGTCAGCTTTGTGGCCGTCGTGCGACACAAACTTTACCTGCGTTTGATTGGCGACTAGCTTGGCGCGTGAGCGACAAAAAGACGCCGCTTTACGAGGAGCACCTGCGGCTTGGCGCGAAGATGGTTCCGTTCGTCGGCTGGCTTATGCCGGTGCAATACACCAGTATCGTGGAGGAACATCAGGCGGTGCGAAATAACGTCGGTATCTTCGACATTTCGCACATGGGCCAGTTCATCGTGGATGGCGTCGGGGCGCGCGATTGGCTCAACAGCATGCTTACCAACAACGTCGAGAAACTCACAATCGGCATGGGTCAGTACACGTTTCTGCTCGATGAGCGCGGTGGGATCATTGATGACCTGATCGTTTATCGCGTCGATGACCAGAAGTTCCTCCTTGTCGTGAACGCTGCGCGTGTGGAGGAAGATTTTGCATGGCTGCAAAATCATCTCAAGGAGGACTGCAACCTAACAAGTCGCAGCGCGGATTTTGGCGCAGTGGCGATTCAAGGCCCGCGCATCATGGCATTATTTCATGCGCTCTTTGGTAAAGACATCGAGTTGCCGGCGCGAAACCACATTGTTGATGTTCCATTTGAGACAATGAACATCTCCGTCGCCCGCACGGGATACACCGGCGAGGATGGCATTGAAGTTTTCTTCCCCGCAAACGGCGCGGTGAAGTTTTGGCGCGGCGCGCTTGAACGAGGCAAGCCGCTTGGAATCAAGCCGTGTGGCTTGGGCGCGCGCGACACGTTACGGCTTGAAATGTGTTATCCGTTGAATGGTTCCGATCTTTCGCGGGAACGAAATCCGATCGAGGCGGGACTGGCATTGTTCGTCGATCTGACAAAACCAGAATTCGTCGGTCGCGATGCGTTGTTGAAGACAAAAGAATTCGGCCCTCGCGAAAAGCTGGTGCCCTTCCGGATGAAGGAGAAAGGTCCGCCGCCGCGGCCGCACTACGCCGTTTTTCGCAATGGCGAGCGCATTGGGGAAGTGACGAGCGGCACGCTTTCTCCGAGCTTGAACTGGGGCATCGGCATGGCGTATGTGTCGTCGGCGCACGCGAAGATCGGCGCCGAGATTGACGTCGAGATTCGCGGACAAAAATTCCCCGCCACCGTGGAAAAGAAACCGCTCTACAGAAAACCAGCATCATGATTATCCCAGACGATTTGGCCTACACCGAAAGCCATGAATGGATTAAGCGCGAGGGCGACAACATCCGCGTCGGCATCACCGATCACGCCCAATCGGAATTGACTGACGTCGTGTACGTCGAGCTGCCGAAGATCGATCGGCAGGTAAAGGCGAAAGAACCGATCGCGGTCGTGGAATCAGTGAAAGCGGCGAGCGACATCTATGCGCCGGTAAAAGGCACGGTCGTCGAGGCTAACAAAGGGCTCGAAGCCGACCCGGGATTGATCAACCGCGAACCGTACGGGCAAGGCTGGATTTTCGTTCTCAAGATCGAGAACACTGACGATCTTAAACAATTGAAAGACGCAGAGGCGTATCGGAAGCAGATCGAATAGTGGTTATTTGCCACCCGAACGGAATCCTTTCACAAGGTCGAAGACGGTATTAATCAAGAGCGCAAGGATGATGGTATTGAATCCAAAGGCGAGCACGCTCTGCAGGAACGCCAGCCGCCGCATCCGGTGTGAAGTAATCTGCACATCCGACACCTGGCAGGTCATGCCTATAACGAACGAAAAGTAGGCAAAATCGAAATAATCTGGCATCCGTTCTCCAGGGAAAACGAGTCCGCCAGCATGTCGGTTTTCGCCTGGTTGGTCGCTATCGCCGTAAAAAGCGTGGGCGTAGTGCAACCCAAAAACGGTTTGGACAAGACTCCAAGATAAGACAACTGTCGCTAGCCCTAACACAAGATATCCCGCGCTACCTACACTTATGAGAAATCCTACCGCGAACAAAGAGGCGCACGCCGCCAATACAACAAAGACGAAAATCACAGTTCGCCCAAAATCCTCCTCTTGAGCGCGGGCGCGCAACGTCCGCTGCGGCGTGATCAGGATTGTCAGCCACGCTGCGGCGAGGACGCAAACCGCAAACGTATCCCAAGCCGCGATTATGTCAGTTGAGAGGGGCACGTTCCGCAAGGAAAAGAAAACGGCGGCTCCGGCGGCGCTTCCCAAGATAATCCGATGTCGCGCATCGTGGCCAGCAATCAAATCGATCAACCGCGCCATACTCGACGCATTAAATGATAACTTGGCACTCCCGCAAGCAAAGCATCACCTAACTAATCAATCTGTTTTTTGATGGCGAACCCGATGTAGCCCCAGCGGCCCCATTCGTAATGCGACGTGCGCTGCGCGTCGCGGCGACCGGTTTTTTTGTCGTGCGCGTACGTGTTCGCAATGAATTCCGGAAACGCGGCGTTCATCTGCACGTCATGCGATACGAGTAATCCGCCGGCGCGCAGGCGCGGCCAAAACTGTCGGAATTCCCAGAGCATGTGCCGATAGCTATGTGAGCTGTCATGCAGAAACATGTCGATGGACCGAGGTAGTTGATCGCGCTTGAGGAAATCTTCGATTCTGCCGCGCATCGGCACGAATCCGCCTAACGATCGCAATTCCTCTGGTATTAAGCCGCCCTGCTCGCAATCTTCGCTCAATTCGATGCTGCAAAGCTTTGCTCTCCCTAATTTTTCATCTGCGAGTGCCTTCAGAATAAACGCCGAGGACATGCCAATATACCCGCCCGACTCTACGATCACCGCAGGGCGCAACCAGCGCGTCAATCCGTAGAGCGTTGCGCAATCGAGCGCACCCATCACTCCCTCAGCGCCGTATGTGTCCCGGCGGCGGATCATTTCCGTCATAAAATCACTTTGTCGGATTTCCTGCGCGAAACGCAGCACGGTGTCCCACATCGAGTAAAATGACGTTGGAATCGGCGGGATCTGACTCCGCTTGTTATCTCGTTTCGACGAAGACCGCTGAAACATGGGAATTGTATAGGAAAGCGGAAACATCCGCCGCCCTGTCAGTCAGCGCGAACTGTTTATTCGTCTGCCCCGTTCACGCGATTGCGCGTGAGCTGCCCGGAACTCGGCTTTCAATCGCGTTACGCTGTGCTTAATTCTTCCGTCTTCCCCATGAGCAGTAAACCGAAGCCGCGCGAGACAGAACTGAACTTTGAGGGCGCGATGGATCGGCTTGAGAAAATTGTCGAGCAAATGGAGTCGGGTAAATTGCCGCTCGAAGATCTGATCGTGCGCTACGAGGAAGGGATGAACCTGGTAAAGATCTGTCAGCAACGCCTTGCCAATGCCGAGCAAAAGATCGAAATCATCGCTCGCAATAGCGCGGGAAAACCGGTAATAAAAGAATTCGAGCCCGCGCAGGAGCCAGCTAGTCCCGAGAAAGCACCGGCCGAATCCGAAAGCATCAATGATGAAATCAAACTCTTCTGAAAATCCGCAAACCACCGAGACGACAGACGCGGCAAAGCGTTTGCTCGATGGAATCCGTTCGCCTGCGGACATCAAAGCACTACGGGAACAGGATCTGCTGCAGCTCGCTCAGGAAGTGCGCGATGAGCTGATTAAAGTTCTCTCGCAAACCGGCGGGCATCTCGGACCAAACCTCGGCGTTGTGGAGCTGACCATTGCATTGCATCGCGTGTTCGACACCCCGCGTGATCGTTTCGTCATGGACGTCAGTCACCAGGGGTACGTCCACAAGATGTTTACTGGGCGCCTCGATCGTTTCCATACGATGCGTCAGTTCGGCGGACTCAACGGTTTTCTGTTGCGTACGGAAAGCGAACACGATTGCTACGGTGCCGGACACGCTGGCACAGCGCTGTCAGCCGCCCTTGGCATGGCGGTCGGACGGGATCTGCGCGGCAGTGACGAGAACATTGTGGTCGTCGCAGGCGACGCCGCCTTTACGTGCGGAATCAGTTACGAAGCGCTTAACAACGTCAAAGCGCACACCAAGCGGTTCATCGTCGTTCTGAATGACAACGAATGGTCGATCGCAAAAAATGTCGGCGCGATCGCAAATTACCTGAACACCATCGTGACCAGTCCGACGTTTGCGCATCTTCATGACAAGGCCCGGTATTTCGTCGAGACGATCGCCGGAAAATCGATCGCAGAGTTTGCGCACAAAGTCGAGGAGAGCGTCAAAGGCTTGCTCGTGCCGAGTGTCATCTTCGAGGAGCTCGGCTTGCGTTATTACGGCCCAATCGATGGACATGACATTCCGTTGCTGATCCGGACATTTGAATTTTTGAAGACTCAGGAAGAACCGGTCCTGCTGCATATTCTCACTCAGAAAGGCAAAGGCTACGCGCCAGCCCTGAAGCAACCCGATAAATTTCACGGGCTCGGCAAATACAAGATCGAGAGCGGCGAGACCGCGCCGACGCCAACGCCAACGTATTCGGAAATCTTCGGTAAAACACTGGCGAAATTCGCGGAAACAAATCAGAAGCTTGTTGCAATTACCGCGGCAATGCCGAGCGGCACCGGGCTATCGCATTTTGCCAAGGCGCATCCGAGCCGTTATTACGACGTTGGTATCGCGGAAGAACACGCCACGCTTTTTGCCTGCGGCCTGGCAACGCAGGGATTGCAACCATTCCTCTCGATTTACTCCACTTTTTTCCAGCGCGCGTATGACATGGCGATCCACGATATCGCCATTCAAAACCTGAATGTGAAGCTGTGCATGGACCGCGCTGGATTAAGTGGCGATGACGGCCCAACGCACCATGGCTTGTTTGACATCGGTTACCTGCGACACGTCCCGAACTGGGTGCACATGCAGCCGAAGGATGAGGACGAATTCGTGGACATGCTTTGGACAATGTTGCACTACAACTCCGGTCCGATCGCGATTCGTTACCCACGTGGCTCGGGCACGGGCGCAAAAATCAAACCGGAACCTCGGCTGCTGGAGATTGGCAAGGCGGAGGTCGTCCAGCATGGACGCGACGTGGCGATCTTCGGCCTCGGCGCAATGTTCGAGGTTGCCGAAGAAGCCGCGCGCAAGCTGAAAGAAAAAGGAATTTCCGTTGCGCTCATTAATCCGCGCTGGATCAAACCCATGGATACTGGCACGCTCGAATTTTTCGCCAGAAGCGTGGACGTGGTCTGCACGATCGAAGATCACGTTTTGCACAACGGTTTCGGCTGCGCGGTGATGGAACATCTGCACTCGCAGATGATCAATACACCCGTGGTACGGATCGGTTGGCCCGATCAATTCATCGAACACGGCGCCGTCCCAATCCTACGGAAGAAGCATGGCATCACAGCCGACGCGCTGGTTGAAAAAGTGCTTCCGCTCCTTCGCAAACAATCCGAGCTCAGGCCATCTGTTGCCTGAAAGAGCGAAGGGCGCCTTCGTTTCCGAAAGCGCCCTTCATAGTTTCGATGGCGATAAGCCGAATTCTGTCCCAGCACTTTGCTGGCAAAGTGCTGGGGATGATCATTCATCTCATCCGTCCCGCACGCGGGACGAATGTCCGGTCCCGCCTTCGCGGGACCGTAATGCGACCGATACCCGAGGATTAATCGGACCGGCTGCCCTTCCTCTGTTTTGTCTTGCACCGCATGGGGTTTTTCGTGCCTCGCGCATTTCTGTGCGAGCGGTGAGCTCTTACCTCGCCTTTTCACCCTTGCCTGCGCTTTTCTCAAAGAACCGGCGGTGTGTTTTCTGTGACACTTTCCGTCAACATCTGCTTTCGCGAATGCTGCCCGCGTATTTTACGCGGCATGCTGCCGTACGGTGTTCGGACTTTCCTCCAGCGAATCCCGCCTACACGGGACTCACCAGCGATCATCTGCCATCGGAAAGAAGTATATCACAATCAGGAACGCAGGAAAGCAGGCCTGGCTTGCGAAATGGAGTCCGTTTGCTGAAGCTGAGCCGAACATTTCCTGCGTTCCTGTTTTCCTGATTAGAATTAGAATGGCGATGGAACGCTGAATAGAAAGATCGTGATCATTGTCAGCGCGATGATCAGCTTGGCGAGCATGGCGCCAATGTTCGCGAGCAAACTTCCCCACCCAGCGCGGCCGGCGTCAATCATGCGTTTGCCGGCGATGACTTCGCCGATGATCGCGCCAATCACCGGACCAACGAACAGGCCGATCAGGCCGAAGAACAAACCGGGTAGTGCCCCCAGAATCGCGCCAAACGTTCCCCATTTCGTCGCGCCGAAATATTTCGCCCCGAAATAGCCAGCGAGAACGTCGAGCGCGTACGTCGCGAGCGTCAGCAGCACCAGCAGAATGATCGTGTGCCACCCAATGCTCTTGTCCGGACCGAGCATGATCCGATGAATGATCGCAGCGGCGAGAATAATGGTGGTCCCTGGGAGAACCGGCGCGACGGTGCCGATCAAACCGACAGCGAAAAGCACAATCGTCAAAAACCACCAGAACAGTTCCATTCGCGCGCGACAGCAAAATTTTTGATCCCCGCAGTAGTCGATCTTATACTGAGTTTCCCCCGCTTAAACTCAAACCGGAGGATTGTTTATGCCACTTGCTGTTGGAACCAAAGCACCAGACTTCACCTTATCGACAAAAACCGCTGACGGGCCGAAACAAATCAGGCTCAGCGAGAATTTCGGGAAAGGAAACACATTGCTGCTTTTCTTTCCGATGGCGTTCACGGGCACGTGCACTACCGAAATGTGTGAAGTGAGCGCCGGCCTGAACGGTTACACGAATTTGAACGCTGCCGTTTATGGAATTAGCGGGGACAATCCGTTTGCGCAGGAAGCATGGGCGCAGAAGGAAAAGATTACGGTGCCTTTGCTGAGCGACTATGAACACAAAATCGCGAAGGAATATGGCGTGATGTACGACTCATTCCTGCCGCAAATGAATCTCGGCATGGGCGGTGTGCCTAAACGTTCTGCGTTTATCATCGACAAGAACGGGGTGATTCAATACGCGGAGAGCAGCGACGACGCGCGCCAGTTGCCGAATTTCGACAAGATCAAAGCCAAGCTAGAAGAACTGAAATGATCACACAACGGCCAGAGCGGACACCAAGTTTAAGTTGGAACTCAAGCGCCGTTGTGCCTTGGTGGACTTTGTGTGAGACATGCTGAACGACGAATTTAAAACGCTCAAAACTTTTGACGCCGGCAAAAGGCGCGAAGGTTTCCTTTATTCGCTGCCCGCACTTGAAGAACAGGGCATCGGGAAAATTTCGCGCTTGCCGGTGAGCATCCGGATTGTGCTGGAATCGGTGCTGCGTAATTGCGACGGCAAGAAAGTCCGGCGCAAAGATGTTGAGACGCTGGCGAATTGGAACGCGAAGTCGCCTGCAAACGAGGAAATCCCGTTCGTCGTTGCACGCATTGTTTTACAGGATTTCACCGGGGTTCCGCTAATTGTCGATCTCGCGGCAATGCGCAGCGCCGTGCAACGGCTCGGACGCGACCCGAAGATCATCGAGCCGCTCGTGCCGGTCGATCTGGTCGTCGATCACTCGGTGCAGGTCGATTTCTTCGGTTCATCCCGCGCCTTGGAACTCAATTTGGACATGGAATTCAAGCGCAACCGCGAGCGTTACCAGTTTCTTAAGTGGGGTCAGCAGGCGTTTAAGACTTTCCAGCTCATTCCTCCGGGGATCGGGATCGTCCACCAAGTGAATCTCGAGTACCTCGCGAAAGGAGTTCTTCGTGGCGGCGACGCCTCGTCGCCGACGGGCCATTCTGCGACGGGAGCGTCGCAGCCACTTTTCTTCCCCGACACTCTCGTCGGCACAGATTCGCACACGACGATGATCAATGGTCTCGGCGTGGTTGGCTGGGGAGTGGGTGGAATTGAAGCAGAGGCCGGGATGCTTGGACAACCGGTTTACTTCCTGACGCCTGAAGTGGTGGGCGTGCACATGACTGGACAACTGGGCGAAGGGGTCACTGCGACTGATCTCGTGCTGCACATCACGCAACTGCTGCGAGCGCAAAAGGTGGTCGGCAAATTTGTCGAGTTTTATGGCGAAGGCGCAGCATCGCTGCCGGTTCCTGACCGCGCAACGATCGGCAACATGTCGCCTGAGTACGGCGCGACGATGGGTTTCTTTCCGATTGACCAGGAGTCAGTCAACTACTTGCGAGCTACGGGACGCAGCGAAGAGCAATGCCTTGCTTTCGAAAATTATTTTCGCACCCAAAAGATGTTCGGGATGCCGCAAAAAGGCGAAATTGATTACAGCGTCGATATTGATTTGGATCTGGCCGATGTGCAGCCGAGCGTCGCGGGACCGAAACGACCGCAGGATCGGATCAATTTACCCGAGCTGGGAAAAACGTTTCGCGAGCTCCTTGAAAAACCTGTGCACGACGGCGGCTATGGAAAGGAACACGTCGATCTTCGCGAAAAGCATGTCGTCGAACTAAATGGCAGTACGCCGCGAAACGGTGCGATGTTTTCCACGGACACAAAAGAAGATCAGGGAATCAGTCCCGGCGAAGAACGCAACAAGCTGGAGATGGTTGCAAACCGGCCGACACCCGATCTCGCCAGGGAAATCGAAGCTGAATCGCGGGAAGTGTTCACGCGAGGGCGAAGTCATATCGGGCACGGCAGCGTGCTTATTGCCGCGATTACAAGCTGCACGAACACGAGCAACCCGAGCGTGATGATCGCGGCGGGGTTACTCGCGAAAAAAGCAGTCGAGCGCGGTATGCACGTTGATCCCGCCGTAAAAACGTCGCTCGCTCCGGGGTCGCGCGTTGTTTCCGATTATTTGGAGAAAACCGGACTGCAAACATATCTCGATCAGCTCGGATTCAATCTGGTCGGGTACGGTTGTACTACCTGCATCGGCAACTCCGGTCCGCTGCATCCGAATGTGGAGAAAGCAATTCACGAATACGATCTGGTCGCGGCTTCAGTTCTTTCAGGAAACAGAAATTTCGAAGCGCGCGTGCATCAGCATATCAAAGCGAATTTCCTGATGTCGCCGCCTCTGGTGGTTGCTTTCGCGCTCGCTGGCCGTGTGCACATTGACATGTCGCACGATCCGATCGGGAAAGATCACGACGGTGAAGAAATCTTCCTGCGCGATCTCTGGCCAAGTCTGAGTGAGATCCGAGACATTATGCAGTCAACGCTTCGGCCTGAAACGTTCCGTAAATTTTATCGCGATTTCGCAGAGCAAAATCCGAAGTGGAATGAAATTCCATCGAGCACGGGCGACATTTACCAGTGGGACGAGAAAAGCGATTACATTCATGATCCGCCGTTCTTCGAAAACTTTTCGATGGAGCCAGGCCACATCGCCGAAATCCGGGGCGCGCGCGCGCTTGGCATTTTCGGCGACACCGTGACGACTGATCACATTTCGCCTGCGGGAGCAATCAAAGAGAGTTCGCCCACCGGAAGGTATTTGATGTCGCGCGGAATTCAGCCGCGTGATTTCAACAGTTACGGCAGCCGACGTGGCAACGATCTGGTGATGACCCGCGGCACATTCGCGAATGTGCGAATCAAAAACCTGATGGTGCCGGGAACGGAAGGCGGCGTGACGAAATATTTCGGTCCGAGCCGGACTGGCGGTTCAAAGAATGGCGAAGGCGAGGAGATGTGCATTTTCGATGCGGCTATGAAATATGCGGAGACGAAAACTCCGTTGGTTATTCTCGCCGGTCACGAATACGGGACAGGTTCATCGCGCGATTGGGCAGCGAAGGGAACCCGTTTGTTAGGCGTGAAAGCGGTGGTCGCGGCGAGCTTTGAACGAATTCACCGTTCGAATTTGGTTGGAATGGGCGTATTGCCGTTGCAATTTCCTGACGGGACGAGCGCGCAATCGCTCGGGCTTGACGGTTCTGAGAAGTTTTCGATCACTGGATTATCCGATTCAATCAAACCTGGACAAGAGGTAACGCTCGAGATCGAAAGCAAAGATCGGGAAAAAAGATCTATCCCAGTGAAACTGCGGATCGATACCCCAATCGAAATCGATTACTACCGGCACGGTGGGATTCTGCCGTTTGTGCTGCGACAATTGCTGTCGAAGTAATTCGCCGCTGATTTTTGATGTGGCCTCGGCGGTTACAGCGTTAGTAAAATGCTCTAACAACAAGCTATCTTTGAAACCGCGCTTGGCGTCGGCGACGAACTATTTGCTGGCAGCCTTGGCTGCGGCAACGATCTTGTCGAAACGCGGGTCACCGCGCAAATCATCCCAGCACGGATTGAAGCGGAGACCGCCGTAGGTCGGCGCCTCTCCGGGAATGGTCGCGACAATTTCAAGTTGCTCGAGCGCGGGATCGCGCTCGCCAGTCCACGCGTAAACCAACGCTAGGCTGGCAACCCAAGCCGGACCGTTGAGCGAGTCCTTGGCAATCGGCATGAGATCGACCGCACGCCTTGCCTCGCGGATCGCCTCTTCTTTTCGGCCAAGCCCAGCATCAAGGCAGGCGACTAGCGCGAGGTACGGCGAATCCTTGGGCTTGTCGCCCCATGTCGTGTCCACGTTCTTGCGCGCGGCTGCAAAAACCGCCAGCGCCTTCTGCTTATCACCACGGGCACGCGCAATTTGTCCGTCAGCCCAACTCTCCGGAGGTCGCCCACCGAAAACCTCATCCGCCCACCTTGCAGGAGCAGCGGCAATCACCCGATTCGCCGCGTCGTAATCGCGCAGGTAAAGAGCTGCCGTGAATCGGACGTCCCAGATCTGTCCAGTCGGACTGAAATCCAGCGGCACTTGCTCTAGCAGAGTTTGAGCGGCGGCTGGATCACCCTGCGCCAGCTTCATTTGAGCTAGCAAAAGCGGAGTCCAAGGGTCTGGTACCGGCCACTTGGCAGCATCATTCGCGAGGAACTGTTCCAACTCGGAGTAGCGGCGCATCTTAAAATAATTCCAAGCGAGATGGTATGCGACCTCAATATTGCGGGGATCTAGCTCACTCGCCTTTTCGAGATTGGCCAGCGAAGCATCCCAGCGATTTTGCAGGCGATCAATCTGGCCAGCGATCCGAAAGGTCTCAGAATCGTTAGGCAGCGTGCGCTGAGCGATGGTCAATTCGTCACGTGCCCGGTCTAAATCACGAGCATGATTATAGTAACGCGCCAGCTCACGGTGAGCTTTGCCCAAGTCCGGACGCAATCGGACAGCGGTCTCCGCCGCATTTTTTGCTAGCTCCAGATGTTTACGATGTTCGGCGATGTCGTCACCGAGATCGACGTGCGTTTTTGCAAGCTCGCAATACGCTAGGGCAAAATTAGGATCGCGCTGGATAGCCTTTTCGAGCAGTTCCACTTTTTTATTCGCGCTTTTGTCCGCGCCTTCCCAGTCGTGCCAGATGTCGATTTCCTTGGCCTTTGTATAGAAGGCATACGCCACTAGATCGGCGGTCGGCCGTTCCGTGATGGCCGCTTTTTCCGCCGCTGAAAGCTTGGCGTGAAGTTGATTAACAATGTGCTGCGCGATCTCACTCTGAATCGCAAATACGTTTGCGACATCGCGATCGTAATGTTCAGCCCAAAGATGCGCATCGTTGCGCGCGTCGATCAGCTGCACGCTCACTCGAACTCGCCCGCCCACGCGTTGCACACTGCCTTCCACCACATATGAAACACCTAAAGCTTTCGCGATCTCGCGCAGGTTGCGTTCCAAACCGCTTTTGTACTTCATCACGCTCGTCCGGCTGATGACCTTCAGGTCGGCAACCTTCGCGAGATCAGTCAGGACTTCGTCCTGCACGCCTGCGGCGAAAAATGCGTTTTCTTCGTCTTTGCTAAGATTTTCAAACGGCAAAACAGCGACGCTTTTCTCAGTGACTGGCGGCGGCTGCGCCGGAACAGTTCGCCCGCCGCGCCACCCGTAAAAAAGGGCGAGGCCTACAAGCATCGCCGCGACGGCTGCAACGGCGATCCATCTCGCGGTTCGTGCGGCGATGCCATCAGTTTTCTCTTTGATCGCGCGCAATTCAGACAGCATTTCTTCGACGGTCTGATAGCGTTCAGCTCGATCTTTCCGCAAAGATCTGTCCAGCACGCTTTGCAGTGCCGGAAGAACGATGCGCGTACGATCTTTCAGTGCCTGCGGATTGCTCTCCGAAATAGCAGCGACGAGAGCCGTCGCCGTCTCACCTTCGAATGGGGCGCTTCCGGCGAGCATCTCGTAAAGCACGACGCCAAGACTCCAAAGATCGCTCCGTCCATCGACTTGCTGAGCCATGGCTTGCTCAGGTGACATGTAGCGTGTGGTGCCGAGCACCATACTTTGCTGCGTTGCCAGCCGTGCGCGGCGCGCTGTCGTCGTGTCGAAGGTCTCTTGCCGTGTGAGCTTCGCGATTCCGAAATCCAGCACCTTCACATATCCGTCGGGACGCAACATGATGTTCTCAGGTTTGATGTCGCGGTGCACGACGCCGGCGCGATGTGCGACACAAAGCGCACTGGCAACTTGCACCGCGATATCGACTGCCTCGTTAGGCGGAATCGGACCTTTTGTCATTCGTTCACGCAGAGTGGTGCCTTCAATGAACTCGGTCGCGACGTAGTGCGTGGATTCTACCTCTCCGATGTCGTGAATTGTGACGATGTTCGGATGATTCAAAGCCGAAGCGGTGCGCGCTTCACGCTTTAACCGCGTTAACTCCGCTTCGTTCGCCACCATCGACTGAGGTAGCAGTTTTAGCGCAACCTTTCCGCCGAGCCGTTCGTCCCACGCGAGATAAACCACGCCCATCCCGCCGATCCCGGCGACGGCGTCCACTCGATAGCAGCCAAGGTATTGACCGACCAGTGTCTCCGGGTCACCGGCCAGGAGCTCAGGCGCGACCTCGAAGGCCGGCGATTTGATAAAGTCCCCCGACCTATCGTGATATTTGAGAAGGAGCTCAACTTTGCGGCGCAGAGCCTCGTCGCCGTCACAACTTCGGTCGAGAAAAGCCGCTCGTTCGTCAGGAGGTTGTTCAACCGCCGCGTTGAAGATCTCGGCGCAACTTTGCCAGCGCTCAAAGTGCATCCATGTCTTCTCCACTGAGCGCGGCGAATAGCCAGGCACGCGCCGCTGTCCAGTCTCGCATCACGGTGTTGACGTGTATCTTGAGGACGTCGGCGATCTCTTCCATCGTCAAACCTCCGAAATAACGCATCTCCACGACGTGCGCTCTCCGTCTATCAAAGGCCGCCAGCTTCTCCAGCGCCTCATCCAGCGCAACCAAGTCGGCGCTGCGTTTTTCCGACGGAACCGCTGCTTCATCGAGCTCCACCATAACGGCGCCGCCGCCGCGCTTTTGCGCGCGCCCCTTCCGCGCGTGATGCACCATGATTCGGCGCATGAGCTGCGCGGCTATCGCAAAGAAATGGGCGCGGTTTTGCCACGGCGGACCGGTTTGTCCGGCCAGTTGTATGTAGGCGTCGTCAAGCAACGCTGTGGTTTGCAGGGTATGTCCGGCTCGTTCCCGACTCATATAAGCATGGGCCAGACGGTGCAGCTCCGGCTGAATCAGCGGGATCAATTTTTCCAAAGCCTGCTCGTCTCCGTTCCGCCAATCGCAGAGGAGCTGCGTGATCCGTTGTTGGCCTGACATGGACCGCATCACAAACCTCCTCTGCCTTTCGTGAGCTGCTTTGACTGGACGCAAGGTGCCGCAAAAAATTCTTCCTCTCAATGGTGGTTTTCGGCCGCCGTTTCGCCCCTTTAGTAGGTGAAACAATAACCTCAACGAAAGGAACAACAATGAATCGACTAACTCACTTCAAAAAAAGTACTAACTCTGGGACTTCTGATCACACTGGGGTCCGTCCTCGGCGTCATCCCTGCTCTCGGAACGCCCCCATCTGGCGTAACGACAGAGATCTTTGGTGTTGCCACCTTCGCCGACATCGATGCTTACACGAAGACCGGCGCCTGGAAGGCCACCATCGACACGAAAGGAGCCTCGGACCTCCACGTCTTGCGGAACACGATTGTGCCCGGCGGGACATTCGGCTGGCACAGCCACCCCGGACCCAGCCTAGTCATCGTCACGGCTGGAACCGCAACGTTTTACCTGGGCGATGACCCGACGTGCACGCCGAACGTGGTCCCGACCGGGGGAACCTTTGTTGATCAGGGTCACGACGTGCACCTTGTGCGGAACGAGGGCGTTATTGATCTTGTGACAGTCGTGGTATCGCTTATTCCCCAGGGTGCGATGCGACGGATCGACGAGCCGAACCCAGGTTACTGCCCAGATATTAACTGAGCACGAGAAACATCGCGAAGCAGCTCGACACACGCCCGCCGCCGCACGCGGCGGCGGGCTCACGAGCAGGAGCGGTGCGGTTAAGCCCAGACAAAAAGTAGCAGTCGAACTCGCCTTCGCTACACTACGGCGCGGCAGGCACAGACGCCCTATAGCACTTGGCGCTTTTGCACCGTAATCGGTGAGCCGTCAGCAATGAATGCGGAGCGCGGCGGCTGATTTAATGTTTCGGAGAATTGTTTGCCGTAAAGGGCTGCGACATCCGCATTGAACTCGAAACTGGTCGCGTTCCAAACTTTCCAGCGTGAATGTTCCACGCGGTATTCGCTGCAACCGTTGCGCAAGCAGGTATAACCCCAGTAATGTTCGGTGATAAACTCGGCGTGTGATCCTGCTGGAATGGTTCGCGGCTCGCCGATTGCGTTCATCTTGAACGATTCCCACTTGCGGCCGCGTCGCCACGAGTATTGCACTTTCAAATTCTTGTCGACCCGCTTTGCGCCCGAAGGGCAGCCAGTTGCATCAACTGGCTGGGTCGCCCAGTTACTTCTGTCGTTAGTTTTGCTTACAACGTGACGGCTCGGGTGAAGTAGCTGCCCGCCGGAGGCGGGTGCGGCGAGATGCGCGATTTCATGCTTCATCGGGACGGCAACATAATTTTCTCCGTAAAACGTGCGCGCTACGA
>JBKOYE010000169.1:0-24358 GCA_046725275.1 Verrucomicrobiota bacterium | reverse complement strand
GGCACATTCGGCTCGTGGCTCGGGGCAACGGCGACATATTGGGTTTCATTGTGGCTTGGACGCGTCTTCATCGCTCGATGGGGACGCTATTTTCTGCTAAGCGAGCGGAAACTGGAGCGGGCTGAAAAGTGGGTTCACCGGTACGAAGCAGGCGGCATTTTCTTTGCACGGCTTTTGCCAGTCATCCGTCATATCATTTCTATTCCTGCTGGAATCATTCGGATGAACTTCGCCACATTCAGCGTAATGACTTTGGCTGGGTCGGCGCTCTGGTGTTCTGTTCTGACTTGGTTCGGCCAAAAAGTGCTTACGCGCGCGATGATCGAGTCGAAAGATGCGACGGCTCTCATCAAGGCGGTGAAGGAGAGCGGCAATTTTCATACGATCGTGATCGCATGCATCGTGATCACCTTTCTCTATTTGCTGGTCGTGAGTCTGACCGGAAAAAAGCGAAGCGACTGATCGGGCGGCGCGCGGCGATCGCTCCGCACAAGGAACGAGACGGCTTGGGCAGCCGTCGTTGTTTGAGAGGGTCCCAAATACTGTTCGTGTTTTAAAATTGAACAAAAGTGTCGCTGAATGGTCAGTTCTAAGGTGCACAAAGAGTCAATAACCGCACGCACCACCATGGATGACATATTCACAACGACTCCTGGCATCGCACCTGCTCAGAGCAGAAACGGCCATTATATGAAACAGAAACGCCAATTTCGCCAAATCATCACACCGCGCAGTCGACTTTCGCTCGGTGATCTAATCCTTGCAGTCAGTTCCTGCACTCGCAGCAGCACAGAGACGGTCGCAGCGGTCGCTGATCTTCTAGACAGCGGGCAGGTACGCGTACAGGATAACGGACGTTTCCTGCGTGCCCGCGTTTGCTAAGCACCGCTCTGATCCGCTCAGGCTCAATGCTAGCCTGTAGCGTCCGCTCTCCTTAGCGGACTTTGTTTGTGCGGATGCGCCGAGGATAGCGAGCGCTTTTTATTAACACTCTCTTCAGCGAGGTGCTTTCGCCATGGAGATGTGTCGCGAACCGCTTTAGCGTTTTGTGAGGCACCTGCGCACTGAAAACCGATAACGCGGCTGAGGTATATCCGCCGCGGAATACACCGCGCTGAAGCTCGGTGTTAATGAGAACAAAACGCTTTTCGGTCCCGTCGCTCGCTTTTATGCTGCCGGCATGATCGACCGTTATTCCCGACCAGAGATGAGCAAAATCTGGTCGGATCAACGCAAGTTTGAAATCTGGCTGGAAATTGAGGTGCTCGCCTGCGAGGCGATGGCAGAGCTTTGCCAGATTCCGAAGGAGGACGCTGCGGAGATTCGAAAGCGGGCGCGGTTTTCCATTCCCAGAATCCTCGAAATCGAAAAGCGGACCAATCACGACGTCATCGCTTTTCTCGAAAATATCGCTGAATCAGTCGGACCAGCGTCTCGCTGGATTCATCAAGGACTGACTTCATCGGACATTTTGGACACGACGCTCGCGGTGCAACTGAACCAGTCGTGCCAAATCCTTCTCGATGATCTCGAAGCGCTTCGAAGGGTAATCGCTGACCAGGCGCGTCGGTACAAGATGACGCCGATGATCGGGCGCAGCCACGGCGTGCACGCGGAGCCGATTACATTCGGATTGAAGCTGGCGCTGATGTTTGACGAGTTTGGGCGCGCCGTTGAACGCCTCAGGCAGACGCGGGAGCGGATTCGGGTCGGGAAAATCAGCGGCGCAGTCGGCACGCATGCGCATATCGATCCAAAAATCGAGCGTTTAGTGTGCGAGAAACTTGGATTGAAACCGGCGACGCTTTCGACGCAGATCGTCCAGCGCGATCGGCACGCCGAATTTATGACCACGCTCGCCGTTATCGCATCGAGCATCGATCGCTGGGCAACCGAATTTCGTCATCTCCAGCGCACCGAAGTTCTGGAAGTGGAAGAGTTTTTCGGCGAGGGCCAGAAAGGGAGCTCCGCCATGCCCCATAAACGGAACCCGATCACAAACGAGCGATTGAGCGGATTGGCGCGCGTCATTCGCGGGAACGCGATCGTTGCTTTGGAGAATGTCTCACTCTGGCACGAGCGTGACATCAGTCACTCGAGCGCGGAGCGCATCATTCTGCCGGACTCGTGCATCCTGCTCGATTACATGCTCGCGAAATTGCGGGGCGTCGTTGAAAAATTGCAGGTTTATCCGGAGCGTATGGCTGAAAATCTGGCGCTTACCAAAGGTTTGTATTTTAGTCAATCCATTCTGCTGGCACTCACGCGCGCAGGCGCCGAGCGCAAGAGCGCGTACGAAGCGGTTCAGCGCGCGGCGATGAAAACGTGGAAAGGCGAGGGGGCATTTGCCGAAAACGCACAGCGTGAACCTGAAATCGCCGCGCGCCTTTCATCAGAGGAAATCGACCAGCTCTGCTCGCTCGACACTCATTTCAAACACGTCGATGCGACATTCAGAGCGCTCGGGCTGGAATAAAAATCGCGTCACGCACCGTTGCTCATGATGCAAACTAGGCCGGGGGCCTGTGTTCGGATTGGAAGTTACGCGTGATTAAGCGTGCGCCTTTGTCGAAGGTCAAATACGCCCACGCCCATTGAATCAGCACGAGCACGCGATTGCGGAAGCCTACCAGGAAAATGATGTGTACGAACAACCATGCCAGCCACGCGGGAAAACCGCTGAGATGAAAAAATTTTAAGTCCGCAACTGCTTTGTTCCGTCCGATGGTGGCCATACTTCCCTTGTCGAAATAGCGAAATGGCCGTGGCTTTTCGCCGCGGATCATTCGTAAAATGTTACGAGCTGCGTGGCGCCCCTGTTGCATGGCTACGGGCGAGACTCCCGGCAAGGGCTCTCCGTTTTGATGCGAAAAATTTGCCAGGTCACCAATTACCTGCACTTCCGGATGTCCAGGAATGGTGAGGTCGTCATTCACAATAACTCGGCCAACAGGGTCAACCGGCGCGATGAGCGTTTTCCCGACGAACGACGCATTGTTGCCGGCCGCCCAAATCTTCACGCGGCAAGGGATGAATTCGCCGTCCAATTGCACGCCGGATTCTGTAATGTCCGTTGCCCGTGCGTCCGTGCGCACTTCCACGCCCAACTCAATCAGTTGCTTCCGCGCGCTCTCGGATAAATCCTCGGGGTACGCGGCGAGCAGTTGCGGTGCACCTTCGATCAGGATTACGCGTGCCTGCGACGGGTCGATGTGACGAAAGTCTTTGGAAAGTGTGTAGCGGGAGATTTCTGCGATCGCGCCCGCCATTTCAACGCCAGTTGGTCCGCCGCCGATGATGACAAAATTCATCGCGGCCTTCCGTGCCGCTTCGTCTGTTGTTTTTTCGGCAAATTCGAATGCCAAAAGAATCCTTCGCCGGAGTTCAACCGCGTCCTCAAGACTTTTTAGTCCAGGCGCGAGTTTTTCCCACTCGTCATGCCCAAAGTAGGAATGCCGTGCGCCGGTCGCGAGGATTAGATAGTCGTAAGCGAATTGCATGTCGTTCGTTTTTACTTTCCTCGCTTCGATATCCACGGATTCCACCTCGGCGAGAATGACTTCGACGTTCCTGCATTTGCTCAAAATAGCGCGCACCGGGGCGGCAATATCGGCTGGTGACAGCGCGGCTGTTGCCACTTGATAGAGTAGAGGTTGGAAAAGATGGTAGTTCGTGCGGTCGATCACCGTCAGGTGTACATCTTCGCACGCGAGCTTCTTGGCTGCCTCCAGGCCGCCAAAACCCGCGCCGACAATGATGACCTGCGGTTTATCGGGCGCGGCGTTTTTCATTGCAAAATTGTAGGGCGTTTGATTCGCTCGCGCCAGCCAGCCAATTCTGACGTCTGACGCCGACGCTCTACAATAAACCGTTTGTCATTGCGACAGCGCGCATTAACTTTCTCGCCTTATGCCGAAGCCCATTGCACGCAGCAAAACGCGTAAATCAGTGGCGAAACGCTTTAAGATCACTGCACGCGGCAAGGTCTTGAGGGCGCGTTCTTCGCGGCGCCATCTGCTGTCCGTAAAAAACGCAAAACGCAAACGCCGGCTGGGTAAAGCAGCGCGCGTGGACGAGACGGATGTTGCGCGAATAAAGGCGAACCTTCCGTTCGGCTGAGAATGCTCTAGTACCGAAAATCGGGCGGCGGTGCTACTTCGCCGGCTGCTGGTCTTGTTCGTATCGTCCTAGTCATAGTTGTGGTCGTGACGCCGTACCACTGACGAGTAGCTTCCAAGGAATCAGGCGCAGGCTCCGGGCTGTAAAGATCGCGCCGATTGACAAGTGTTGTGCAGGAGCTCGCTACACTAAGAAGACAAATAAGCAAGAGTAACGCCGCCCATTTCACGCGCTCGATGCAAACAGAATCGCAATGCACTGTCAATATGCTGATTCGGTTGCCGAAGCCGACCGACGGTAGGGCGACGGAGTCTGCGCTGGGTTTCGAGTTGCGCCTTGTCGTTGCTGGGGGAAGGTTTCGTCTCCGTCAGGGACTATGGATTGAGGACTTACAAACCCCGCCAGGGCAGGAATGCAGCAACGGTAGTATGATCCTCCTTGCCGTAGTTCTCTGGCGGGCTTTTTGTGTTCGGTAGACCGCGTCACGCAGCCGTGCTCGCCGTTGGCGAGTGCGCGCCGATCGTACCTATTCACGATGAAGCTTCTTAAAACCAAAACAGCGCGCTTCTCCCAAGTGGTTGAAAACTGTGGTAAGCCGCAGGTTTACACGCTTTGGGAGAAACCCTCGGCCGATCGCCATCTCCAAGCGCAAATCAAGAAGAACCGCGTGATGACAATCCTGAAGAGCGACAGCGGAACCGATTTTGGCGTTGCTGCTTTCAAGGAATCAAAGGATGCGAGATATTTGATTTCCCCAAAATCGCTGAAGCACTTTGCAGAAAAGCGGATCATCGGAATCGACTGGTCGCTTGTGCGTGAGTAGCGGAATCGCGAAGTGCTAGGCCCGAAAGCGTTTTCGAGCCGTCCTCAGCGGATTTTGATCTAGCCCGGGGGCCACGCCAGGGCACGTTTGCCGAGCAAATGCACATGCAAATGCGGCACGCTTTCACCCGCATCGGGTCCGCAGTTGATCACGACTCGATAGCCGCTGGATAGCTTCAACTCCTTCGCCAAGTCGCGTGCAACCAGAAGCAGTTTGCCCAACAGCGCGCGATCGTCCTCGGTCGCGTCGGCAAGCCGCGGCACGACTTTCTTCGGCACGATAAGCACATGCACCGGCGCTTGAGGGTCAACATCGTGAAACGCAATCGCATCGTCATCTTCCCAGATGATGTTGGCCGGAATTTGGCGCGCGATGATTTTTTCGAAAATCGTCATGGCCGGTAGCGTTTCATCAGCACAATGAACAATCAAGCCGCGCCCGATCGGTGGCGACGGCTAGTTTTTCGCGGACAAAACAGACAATTTCCTCGCGTAACGCATCGCAGGCTCGCGTCCATGTTTTGGTGCCGCGGAGATGTTTCACACAAAGCTGCAGCGAGGAAAGCCGAAGGTTTTCGGTGCCGGCCTCGATCAACATGTCGATTCGCTTTTCCAACAGACCGAAGAACGCCAGCTCGTAGCCAGCGCCGGCGCCATGTGCGATATCCAGTAACGAAATAGAAACAGGTGGCGGCGCGGGTGTAAAATACGGGCCGATCTCCTTATAGCCAATCGCCGCCAATACGTCGCGGACCGTCTGCGACAGCTGGCTAAAGGCGACCACGTTTTCGTCATTCCGCAGGTGCAGGTAAAAAGCGATGCTCTCGGTGACGTGATCGGTAAGCCACCAGCCGGGGTAACCAGCTTCGTCAGCAGCCCGCGTGATCGCCGCATGCAGCCAATCGCGGTTAAACTCGAAAAGTTGTCCGGAAGTTGTCCGGAGATATGGAAATTCTTCTTTAAACGCGACCATGATTTTTACCTGCGGGCGCGCGCGAGCGAGCGCCGGCGTTGGAGCTCTTCTGCATTGTTTCAGGCGGAAACAGTTCCCGCTGAAGCGCGTTTGGTTTTATTCGGCGTCCCAGCGTGTGAATGGCATCGACAAATTGATCGACATCCTGGAAGCGCTGGTAAACCGACGCGTAACGCAAATAGGCGACCTCATCGATCTCGCGCAATTTTTCCAGCACTCTAGTGCCGATCACCGCCGAGGGAACTTCGCGTCCGCCGGTTTCCAGCTCATGCACAATTTCGTCCACCATATCCTCCAATGTAAGGAGACTCGCGGAACGTTTTTCAAAGGCTTTGGCGATGCTGGCAGCAAGTTTACGCCGATCGAATGGCTCATGTGTTCTGTTACTTTTTATCACGCGCAGGTCCGAGCGTTCGATCTCCTCGTAAGTCGTGTAGCGGTATTTGCACTTCAGACACTGCCGGCGACGACGAATGCTTGAGCCGTCGCGCGATTGACGGGAATCGATGACTTTGTCGTCACGCGACCCGCATTTGGGGCAACGCATAGTGTTTGACGCTATTTAGCACACTATAAATTGCGGCGTCAATGCTTGTTTAGTTGTTGACGACGAAAAACATAAACAGCGAAAACGCCGAACAACCAACGTGCCATCAACAATCAGGCCGGCGTCTTCAATTCAAAGTTGGATGTTCGATGTCCAATGTTATAGCGGTAGCGCAAGCTAAGACACGTTTCGATGCAAAATCGCAAAACGCGCACCGCAAGCTACGGGCCATGGCTAGTTGGTCTCGGCGCGGCGCTTTGGGGGACTGAAAGCGCATGGCGTATCCCGCTCAATGAATTGTTCGACGCAAAAGTCATCGTTTTCTGGGAGCATGTGTTCATTCTGGTCATGTTTCTCCCGATGCTGATCCCGCGTCTGCACGAGTTCCCAAAAGTGCGCGCGCGTACATGGGGCTTTCTGATTTTTTCGGGGTTCGCCGGCTCCGCCGTGGGCACAATCTTTTTCACGCTGGCGTTGAAATACGGCAACGCAACCGTGGTGAACGTAATCCTGAACATTCAGCCGGTGATCTCAACGATCGGCGCGTTCGTGCTTTTCGGTGATCGGCTTGCACGGCGGTTTTTTCTGTACGCTGGGATCGCAATCATCGCTGGGGTATTCGTTTCTGTTGCGAATCCAACTCAGATTGGAATCTCTTTCGAGCGCGCAGGCTTGAACGTGGGCACCGGCTATGCACTGATCTGCGCGTTGTTTTGGGGACTTTCCACCGTTGCCGGGCGCGGCGTCATGGTTGGCATGTCGCTGCGACTTGCCTCCAGCATGCGCATCGTCATCGGGCTCACATGCATGACACTGATTCTCTTCGCCTACGGCAAACTGAACGGTGCAGCACTCTGGCCCGCATCCGCGCAGGTGCATATAGTGAAGGCGATCGTCCTGCTATTTTTTCTCGCGTCAATCTCAGGTGGCATTCCGCTCCTGATTTATTTTCAAGGGCTGCATCTCACCCGCGCATCCACTGCGGGTTATTTCGAAATGATGCAAACGCTCGCCGCCATCTGCATCACATGGGGTTTCTTTCATGCCAATCTGCACGCGCCTCAGGTAATTGCCGCCATCGTTCTGATTGGTGCTGTGGCGATGGTGCACCACGTCCAGCAACGGTCCAACCCCACGCCAACTGACGTTGGCTCACCTTGATTCTGTCGCGCGCGCGGGTTTCTCCGGGAACTCAAACCCAACTTTGCCGTCCTCCAGTTTCAGATACGCCGAGAACGGACGTCCGCGTTTCGAGATGAAGCCGTCGAGAAGATCGGTTTTTCCTCTGTTGAGAAGTTTTTGCGCCTGTTCTTTTGCAATCTCGCGGCCCAGGATCGTTTTGCTCAGCTTGAACTTGCACGGCTTACGATCGGCCTGTGAATGCTCGCAAATGTAAGCGGTCTCAGTTTCAAAGATTTTTCCACCGGATATTGCGCATTCGCCAACCGGTTCTTTTCCTGTGAAATCAATTTTCGGAGCCGGCTGTTTAGGTTTTCGTTCTTTCTTCGTTTTCGGCTCACGCTCCTCGAATTCGAAGCCGACATCTTTCTTATCGGTCAATACGAGGAACGCTTTGAATGGCCTGCCCTTGCGAGAAATGAAGCGTTCCAGTAGATCCGTCTTGCCAGTCGCGAGCAATTTCTTCATCTGTTCGTCCTCGATCGGCCGCTGCAGGATCACCTTGCCCGATCGAAAGTCGCAGGTCTTATTCGGCCCGACTGCATTTTCGCAGACGTAACTCATTCCGAATTCGAAAATGCGCCCGCCGCATTTCGGACATGTGCCCAACGGTTCCTGCCGTGAAAAATCCACGGGCTGTCCCGCGCCGTTCTCCTGTCCGTTGGGTCCGAAATCGAATTCCGCCTTAAAATTATCGCTTAATTTGAGAGCGGCATGGAACCGTTTTCCTTTTCTGCTGCGAAAGCCGCCTAGCGGGCCGACTTGTTTGTCGCGGACGAGCGTCTCGAATTCGTCGCGGCTAAGCAACCGGCCGGCGATGGTTTTCCAAATCGTAAAGTCGCAGTCCTCGTTTGTGCAGGTGAAACTTTTGAATCGCTCGACGATTGGCGAACCGCATTTCGGGCATTGGCCAAACGGCTCGGTGTCGGGCATGTGCTCGTCGGGATGAAAATGCTTGGCTTTGCCGACGATGTCCTTCGTCAGGTCGCGGATGTCGCGCATGAACGCGTCGCGTGTGAGCTTGCGATGCTCGATCCCGTGCAGGCGAAATTCCCATTCGCCGGTCAGTTCGGGGCTGGTCAATTCCGGCACTGCGCTTTTGAGAAGCATGATCGTCTGTATCGCCTTCGCCGTCGGCTGAAGTTCCTTGCCGTGCCGGGTGAGATAATGAGCTGAAATCAGCGTCTCGATAATCGCCGCGCGCGTCGCGGGCGTGCCGAGGCCTTTCTCCTTCATCGCGTCGCGCAGTTCTTCATCATCCACAAGTTTGCCGGCGGCTTCCATCGCGCTTAGGATCGTGCCCTCGTTGTAACGAACAGGCGGCCGGGTTTGTTCAGTGTTGATTTCGATGCGCACCGTTTGGACGCGTTCGCCTTGTCGCACCGGCGGCAAATTTTTTTCGGCCTTCTCGTCGGCGGCTTCGCGGCCATAGACCTCGAGCCACCCGGGCGCGACCATGATTTTGCCTTCGGTCTTGAAAGGCTCGCGCTCTACGCGCGTGACTCGAGTCGTGTTCTCGTATTGTGCGGGTGGAAAGAAGACGGCGATAAACCGCTTGGTCACCATGTCGAAGATTGACCGCTCGTTGTTATCGAGGGAACGCGGAATGGTACCAGTTGGGATGATTGCAAAGTGATCGCCGACCTTCCCGTCGTTAAAAATCCGCTTGTTAGCTTTGACCCAATTGTTGTCGAGCACTCTGCGAGCGAACGCATTTTCAAGCTGACTCAATGTCGATTTTACCGTCGGCATGTAATCTTCAGGCAATGCGCGCGAATCCGTCCGCGGGTAAGTAATGGCTTTATGCCGTTCGTAGAGCGCCTGTGCGATCTGCAAGGTGCGCTTGGCGGAAAAACCGAAGCGGCTGTTGGCTTCGCGTTGCAAGCTGGTAAGATCGTACAATTGCGGCGCGATCTGCGTGCTCGGTTTTTTCTCCTCCAGCTCAACGACGCCTTCTTTGCCGGTGCACTTGCGCTGAATGGCGTCTGCGATTTCGCGATGCCACAATCGCGGCGCCGCACGGTGCTCCTCCCAAAGCGATCCGTTCGTGGGATCAAGTTGTTGCTCGGCACCGGGCAAATTCAACTGAAGCCGAGTGAGCAACCTTCGTGTCCTGTCGACTTCCGCCTCGTCTTTGTTGAACGATTCGTCGAACCAGCGCCCTGGATATTCACCGGTTGCCGCGCGGAATGTGCCAATGATTTCGTGGAGTTCGCGTGGCTTGAATTCCTTAATCTTGTTCTCGCGATCGACAATGATGGCGAGCGTCGGCGTCTGCACGCGGCCGAGCGAAGTGACAGTGCTGCCGCGTCCACCGCTGAGTCGCAGCGTAAACGCGCGCGTCGCGTTGATGCCCACGAGCCAATCCGCCTCGTTTCGGCTTCGCGCTGCGCTAGCCAGTGGTTGCATCTCGGCGTCGCTGCGCAGTCGAGCAAATCCGTCTCGAATCGCTTCGGGCGTCATCGATTGCAGCCAGAGCCGCTTGATGGGCTTTTTCGTGCCGGCGTATTGAACGATGTAGCGGAAGATCAGTTCGCCTTCCCGGCCGGCGTCGCAGGCGTTTATGATCTCGGAAACATTCTTGTCTCTGATGAGCTTTCGGAGCACGCTGACGCGACCGCCCATTTTGTCTGCCGGCTCAAGCTCGAACTCCGTTGGCATTATGGGCAGCTTTTTCATGTCCCATTTGTCCTGCTCTTTCATCGAAGCAGGGACGGCGAGCTCAAAGAGATGCCCGACCGCCCACGAGATCAGGTATTTCTCGTTCTCGAAATAGTCCTTGCCTTTTTTGAAGCCGCCAAGCGCCTTGGCGATGTCGCCGGCGACCGAAGGCTTCTCAGTAATGATGAGGGACTTAGACATGGGGCAGCAATCGAACTCAGTTATAGCGGCTTTGCAAGTCAGGCTAGTCTGCAAGCACTTGGAGCGCCGCAGTAAATCCCTGGCTTAGCCCAGCTTAACGAAATATTTTCCGGGCAACTGCTTGACCAGACGTTTCAGTTCTAGTTGCAAGAGTGTAGATGAAACAGCCGCGCTTGGCAATTCGCTTCGCACCGCGATGTCATCAATGGAGGTCTCCGTCGCATCAATGGCGTCGTAGACTCGGCGCTCTTCGTTTGAGAGCGGCGGCAGCGGTCGCGCCGCGGTTTCCGGGGACGGTTTCGCCTCGGGCAACAGAACCTCCAGATCTTCAAGAATATCCGATGCGTCCATGACCAGTTTCGCGCCTTGCTGAATCAGGCGATTCGATCCCATCGCGCTCGGCGCGTTGATGTGGCCGGGCACCGCGTAAACCGCTCGGCCTTGTTCGAGCGCCTGCGCCGCTGTGATGAGGGCGCCGCTATTGAGTCCGGCTTCGACGACCAGAATGCCGTGGCTCCATCCTGAAATGATGCGGTTGCGCATCGGAAAAGTTTGTCGATCTGGTTCGATATCCATGGAGAACTCGGAAACGATGGCGCCGTTCCCGCTGCGGATCTTTTCCGCGAGAGGCGCGTTTTCCGGCGGGTAAAGTTTGGCCAATCCAGAGCCGATGACCGCGATCGTGCGTCCTTTCGCCGCGAGGGCACCCTGATGAGCAGCGGTATCAATGCCGCGCGCCAATCCGCTGATCACGGTCAGTCCTGCGTAAGCGAGTTGGTAGGCGAGCTTCTTGGCCGATTCCGTCCCATAATGCGTGGTGCGCCGCGCGCCGATGACGGCGATGGCGTGGTGATCGCGCTCTTGTAGTTCGCCCCAGACATACAGCACAATTGGCGGCGCATGGATCTCGCGCAGCGGGCGAGGATACGACATCAACTGCTGTGTGAGTACGGTCACGCCGAAGTCGCGGATTCGCTGAAGCTCCGCGGAAAGATCAATTGTCGATTCCCAATTGGAAATTTGATCTGCGACCTCG
Organism: Verrucomicrobiota bacterium; assembly: GCA_046725275.1. GTDB lineage: Bacteria > Verrucomicrobiota > Verrucomicrobiia > Chthoniobacterales > UBA10450 > Udaeobacter. The sequence goes on along the minus strand of JBKOYE010000169.1, from coordinate 12,820 downwards.
TTCCCGATCCCTTCCGCCTTGCGAAGCTCGGAGCGTTTCGCCGCGAGGATTTGCTGCGGCTCCTGAAAAATCTCCAGCAACTTTCGTAATCGCACCGGGCCAACCGTCGGCAGCATGTTGAGCGCGATACACGCTTCGGTCGCGTTCATTTTGGACAGGCGCTTGTGCCAAGCGCCTGATTATCACGCTTGGTGCTTGTCACAAGCACCGCTACAATGCAGGGCGCAAGAATTGGTCGCGCATCAAAACGGGATCTCGTCTTCGTCCGGTTCGGATGCCGCGGACGGTTTAGGCGGTGCGCTGGTTTGCCGACTTTCTCCGGTCGCGTCGACCGCTCCGCCCGGAGGCCGGCCTCCGAGCAGTTGCATGTTCTCGGCTACGACGCGTAGTCGAGTTCGCTTCTGTCCGGTCTGCTTGTCATCCCAGGTATCCATTTGCAGCCGCCCTTCGATGAAAACTGCTCTGCCTTTTTTGAGGTACTCGCTTGCGACCTCGGCTGTGCGTCCCCAGAGCGTGACATCCACAAATGTGACTTCCTCGCGTTTTTCGCCGCTGTCGGTCGTGTAAGCACGATTGACCGCAATGCCGAGATCGCACACGGCGCTGCCTTTGGGTGTGTAACGGATCTCGGGGTCACGCGTAACATTTCCGAGCAAGAGAACTTTGTTGAGGTTAGCCATGTCGCGCTTATAGCGAAATCACTTCGTTTTGGCCAGTTTTTTCGGCGCTTTCTCCTTCTTCTCCTCGAGACGCTGGTAGTGCTGGCGATAAACGTCGGGATCTAGTTTAAACTTGGAGCGCAGCCGCGCGATTGAACGAGGATCGGCGTTCAGGATGAAGTTCACGTAATGACCGGAATCGAGGGACCCAGCCATGTACGAGAAGAGCCGCTTATCCATCTTCTGCACTTGCTCGACCTGAGCGCCTTCCTTCTGAAACTCGGATTCCAGACGCTCGATCATCTCTTTTAGATTGTCTTCTTTGGCCTGTGTGTTTAGCACGAGCAGCGCTTCATAACGGCGATTCATATTTATTCAGGTTTGTTCACCTCGAACACTTTCGGGGTTAAACGTGTTCATGGCTGAAACGAGACCTTTGTCAATTGCGCATTTCAACGCTTCCACTGCGCGATCGATCGTCGACCGCACGATGGGCTTTTCCTCATCAAAAAAGTGACTCAACACATAGTCGATCGAATCTTCGCGTGGCGTGGCCCCGATGCCGATGCGCAAACGCGGGATGTCCTCTGTCCCGAATTGGGAGATGATTGAGTCAAGGCCGTTATGGCCGCCCGATCCGCCCCGCGCGCGCAATCGAAGTCGACCCAGCGGCAGAGCAAAATCGTCCAGCACGATCAGGAGTTGCTGTGGCTCGATCTTGTAGAACTGCGCAACGGATAAGACGGGATAACCGCTGCGATTCATGAAACTCAACGGCTTGACCAGAAGCACAGCTCCACATTTTGCCGAAAGCGCGTCCCATTTCGTCGATTTTTCCCAAGCCGATCCAAACTGCGCAGCCAACTGATCGACCACCATGAATCCGATGTTGTGCCGCGTGGCTGAGTACTCCGGGCCAGGATTTCCGAGACCGGCGATGAGCCGGATTGGTGTTTCGTCCACGCGCGGGCAATCGAAAATCCAAAGTTGAGAATCGAAAATGGATTACTTCTTCTCTTTCTCCTTTGGCGCTTTTTCTTTCGGAGCCGAAGCAGGGACGGCAGCAGCTTCGCCCTCTTCCTTTTTCTCGGTAATCACTTCCGGTCCGGCAGCAGCAGCTTCTGCTTCGGCCGCAACTGGCTCTTCTTCAACCACAGGCGCCAGCACAGAGAAGGCCGTCAAATCAAGCTGCACTTTTGTCGTGACGCCCGGGGGTAGTTGAATGTCGCGAACGTGAATGGAATCGCCAATGTTCAGCTGCGACACATCTACCATGATCCGATCCGGCAAATCGCCGGGCAAACATTCAATTGTCAACGCGCGCAAGCTTTGCTCGAGCAATCCGCCGAAAGTCTTCACGCCAACGGCCGTGCCGACAGGTTCCAGCGGTACCTCAGCTTGAATCATCTGGTCCATGGAGATGGCGTGAAAATCGACATGACGAATCTCGCCCCCGACAGGCGAATGTTGTACTTCCTGCACAAGCGCAGTGCGGCTTGTGCCGTCGCCGACGATCTCAAGCTCGACCAGGACGTTTTCTCCTGACGCCTGGCTCATCATGGCGTTGATGTCGCGGGCGGCGACTTGCAACGGTTGCGGTTTATCTTTGCCCCCGTAAATGACCGCCGGGATCAATCCGCGCTCTCTGAGTTTGCGCACAGCGGAGCGTCCTACGTTCGGCCGCGGTTCTGCTTTGAGCTTAACTTGTTTTGCCATTTTTTTCGTTCTCGATGTTGAACAGCGACGACACCGATTCGTCGTTGTGAATCCGTTTGATGCCTTCCCCGAGAAGCTCGGAGACGCAGAGCACCGTGGTCTTAAATCCGTCCACAGTGCGGACCGGCGTGCTGTTGGTCGTTACTAATTCCGTAATTTCGGATTTTTGCAACCGCGCAATGGCGATGTCCACCAGCACCGCGTGTGCGACGCCGGCGTAAATGTCGCGCGCGCCGTGTTTTTTTACGATCGCAGCCGCCGACGTGAGTGTGCCGGCTGTTTCAGTCAGATCATCAACCATCAGCACATCACGATTTTCGACATCGCCGATCAGATACAGCGCCTCAGTCTCAGTAGCGCTTTTGCGCTCCTTCGCCACGATCGCTAGGTTCGCGCCGAGCGCTTCCGCGTAAGCCGACGCCATTTTTAGCCCGCCCAGATCAGGGGAAACGACAGTTGTTTTGCCGGTGAGCGTTTTGCGCAAATACTTGATGAGCACTGGCAGCGAATAAAGGTGGTCCACCGGGATATCGAAAAAGCCCTGCACCTGTTGCGCGTGCAGGTCCATCGTGAGCACGCGATTCACACCAGCGGCGTGCAGCAAATTCGCCACGAGCTTCGCCGTGATCGGGACGCGAGGCTGGTCTTTGCGGTCTTGCCGGGCATATCCAAAAAATGGAATGACAGCCGTGATCCGGTCCGCGCTTGCGCGCCGCGCCGCGTCCACCATGATCAGCAACTCCATCAAATGCTGATTGGTCGGCGGCGAAGTCGGCTGCACAATGAATACGTCGTGACCGCGAATGTTCTCCTCGATTCTGACGTAAGTCTCGCCATCGGGAAAGGAGCTGATCGTCGCCTGGCCGAGCGGCGCACCGATGTATCTGCAAATTCGTTCGGCCAAAGCGCGATTTGCGGACCCGGCGAAGACTTTTAGTTCAGGTTGAAGCGCAAACATCGAGAACGCCTAACTTAGTCAGCGGGAAAGGACATTGGCAATCCTCAAAACTTGCCAAGGGCAATTTCTGTGGCGAAGTTTTGCTTGGAGGTTTTCCCTCGACGGGTGCTGATGTGATTCGAATAGAACGTCCAACTACAAGTTCAAGGCTCTTTGTGCACACGCGCTGGGACGCCATCCCCACCGCAGCAGGCATCTTTCATCTCGCATATCTTTTCGGGCTCTACTTTTTATTTCCACACGCGCCGCTGTGGCTGATGCTGATTCTCGGCTTCATCTACTCGCTCATGGTTAACGCGAACATCAACGGGGTGGGGCACAACTTCATTCATAATCCATTCTTTCGCTCGGGACTGCTCAATCGCTTTTTTGGAATCACGCAATCGGTCGCCTGCTGTTTCTCGCAGACGATGTATGACGCCGTCCACATGAAGCATCACAAAGGAAATTCGGACCGTCAGGATGAAAACGGCGACACGATTGATTGGTTGTCGATCTACAGGCACGGCCACGATGGCGAAGCGGAAAATCCGTGGAGCTATGTGTTTTTGAGTTTCTTCCGCGATGATGTCGGCGCGATCCGTAAGGAATTGCGAAAACGCAACAACGGCGATCATTTTTGGGGTAACCTCGAATTGGCGGCATTCGCAACGACGCTCCTGGTCATGGCGATCATCGTCCCGACGAATCCGATTCATTTCATCAACTGGCGGTTCATGCTGTTTTTCCTGCCGTTTTGGTATCTCGGCCATTGTTTCAGTTACTTGAACGGCTACTACCGGCATTACGGTGCCAACCCCGACAAACCGATTGCGTGGGGCGTGAGTAGTTACGGAAAAATCTATAACTGGCTGTTTTTCTATAATGGCTATCACGCCGAACACCATTTCCGTCCAAAAGTGCACTGGACGAAAATGGAAAAATTTCGTCGCAGCATCGAGCACCTGCAGAAGCAGGAAGGTGTGCGTACGATCAGGCACGCGCATATGCTCGGCTTTCTCGACCCCAATTTGCCGAAGCGCGGTGAGCGCGAAGGCGGAGAGGTAGGGGCGATTGACCTCAATCGCCCGCGGCGGTTCGGTGAACCGCCCCCACCTATTTCGCAAAACTGACGCGGAGTTTTTCCTTCTTTGCTTCGCAATCGTCCTGTAAACGCCGGACCTCTGAGGCGAGTTGCTTCTGCAGCGATTCGGCATCCTCGAACTTGCCCTCAGTTTGCGCCTTCCGAATTTGCTCCTTCAGGAAGAGCTCTTTCTCGGCAATCTTGGCGCGATATTTGGCATCGACTTCAGCGAGTTCCTTCTTTTGTTCCTCAGTGAGCGAGAGCGAGGGCGACGCTTTTTGAAGCCGTTCCATCGCCAGTTCGTAAGCCGATTTCATTTTAAACTCTTCCTCTCCCTCTTAATCTTGAAGCTTACTCTTGCTCCCGGCGGCGCGCCCGGCGGTCGCAGCCTACCAAAACGGTGGCGAATTGCGTCTGGAAAATCAATTCCTAAATTGTTTTGAATGCGTTCACGAATTCGACTGCTCAGTATTGACTTTGACGGGACTCTCGTTTCCCGCGTCAGCGAGCCGATCTTCGACTCGAACTGTATGGAGTTGATTCGCGAGTTACAGGATGCCGGTGCGATCTGGGCGATCAATACAGGTCGCTCGGTCGATTTGCTCGAAACCGGTCTGGCCGAGTTCGCGCTACCAATTCGTCCGGACTTCATTCTCACCACTGAGCGCGACGTTTTTCGTCCGGGACAGAATGGCGAGAAATGGGAACCGTTCGGCGATTGGAACGAGCGATGCGCACGCGATCACGCCGAACTGTTTTCCTCTACTGACTCGGTCCTGGCTGAATTCGTGGATTTCGCCACGAATCAAACGAAATCGCGTCTGATCTACAACTCCGAAGGGCTTGAAGGGCTCGCTGCCGAAAACGAGGAAGAGATGGACCGCATCACGGACTTCATCCGGCAGGCGCGTGCGGCCCATCCGAAGCTGGATTACCAGCGGAACGGAATTTACCTGCGTTTCTGTCATGCTGATTACCACAAAGGCGCCGCTCTGGCTGAACTCGCGCGTTTATTGGAGGTCGCGCGCGAAAATATCTTCGCAGCAGGCGATCATCACAACGATGTCTCGATGCTGGACGGAAGGTTCGCAGCGATGCCATCGTGTCCAGCCAATGCCATTCCCGAAGTGCAAGATGCCGTGCGCAATGCTGGGGGTTACGTCGCGCAGAAAGACCATGGTGCCGGTGTCTATGAAGCGCTGCTTCACTTCACGAACGACCGTTGACTGTAGCGGCGCTCTGTGAGCGCCGAATCCTAGAAGGTCGAAGCGCAAAACACGGCGGTGACACACCGCCGCTACAGTTCGTCACCAGCGGACGCTGCTGGATCCCATTGGGCCTGGGGCGTAACGTTCGTCGTCGGACATTTTTTCTCCGGGGACAGCTGCAGTCGATTGCGAGGACGACGGACCGGAGATCGTTTCCTCAGTGGGCGACGTGCAAGCGGCGAGCAAAAATGCAATCATCAAAACCAGAACGCCTGTCAGTGCGGCTTGTTTAGTCACTGACCCAAACCTATGTGCGGGGCATCTTCGATGCAACCAGTGACAACGGACGGCGACCACAGACCGCCCTTACGGTCTCAACGATCGGCCCTCAATTCAGAAGTGCCCAGCGCTCATTCCCTCGCCGCCGGGAGCATAGGAAGGACGTGGAAAGTGGGCTGCGGTAGATGTCATGTGTTCTTCAGTCGATTCCGTTACGACGCCTTCCTGGGGTGACGAGGCACAAGCGGAAAGCAGCCATCCGATTACCAAAGGAAGCATCCCACACCATGCAGAACGTTTATTCACGAAACCGAACCTACTGATGGCAGAGTCTGATGCAACCAGCGCAATTCGATGGTTGATACTGAAAGAAATGCGCCACGAAAAAATTTTGCGCGGAAAGAGAAGCTCGCGTTTAGTTCTGCATGGCCGGCAACTGGGGCGAGCCTGAACGCATGTGGGACGAATACGATTGGGAGCGTTTTCTTCAGCAACAGGACGGGAAGACTGAAAAGTACATGCAGTTGCTAGAAACATATCTTGATGATCCGCACCGGGACGAAATTATCGCGCGCGAAATGGGCTGGACCCAATTGCTTGATGCAAAGGATTGGAGCGCCGAGGTCGATGCGCTTTTGGATGAAGCCGCTACGGAACAGGATGAAACCGACGTCGATAACACAGCTGCGTCCGGCGAAACATTCCAAGAGCACGATCTCTATCGCGCTGCCTTCGATCTCACCCTCTGGATCGATCGATTGTTCGATCAAAACGCTACGCTCCAAAACGAGCCCGCGGCGGTTAAACTGGCTACTCACGCGGCACTGGCCAGCGCGAAGCTGGCAGCAGCGTTGAGCGGCGATCATCTCGACGAAATCGGGATGACCATCGCGTATCTGAAGCGAGCGTTGAAAGCAATTACGACTTCGATGAACGCGGCTGTGCAATTGCGAAAGGCCGCCGGACTGATCAGCCGGTCGGAATACTTGGTATTGCAGCAGCGACTTTTTGAAGTGCGCGACGGCATAGTAAGCTTAATGGGCGAATATCGTGCCGAGTGGCGTCGCCGCTTCGGGCCCGACAGCTTTCGGCGTTGAATGAAATAAGGACGCGCTCCGTCCAAGCATGCAAACGGAAGCGACTCTGGCGCAGTCCGATGTGTCGGAATTGGACTTGGTGAAACGATGCCAGGCCGGCGACACCGAGGCATTCGATGAGCTGGTAACTCGCTACCGAACACGAGTATTCGGCATGATTTACAACATGGTCCATAGCGAACAGGACGCTTGGGATTTGGCTCAGGACAGCTTCCTCAAGGCATGGAAGTCGATCAGACGCTTCCGCGGTCAGTCATCCTTTTACACTTGGATTTACCGCATCGTCATGAACGTGACGATCGATTGGCTGCGCAAAAAGCAGGTCAAAGGCGGCGGCGCCGAGTTCGATGACGCGATTCAATTAACGCAGATTGATCCGGCCTCCAAAACGGTTCCGAAAACGGAAGCGTTGCCACATCAAGCCATGGAGCGAGACGAGGTCCGCGCCCGGATCGAAAAGGCAATTGGCCAGCTGTCGCCCGAACACCGCGCCGTGATTTTAATGAAGGAAATCGACGAGATGCAATATCACGAGATCGCAGAAGCGTTAGGGTGTTCGATCGGTACAGTGATGTCCCGCCTGTTTTATGCGCGCAAGAAACTGCAAAGCTTACTGAGAGACGTTTATGAAAACGTTTGAGGAAAAATGGACGGCATGGCTGGACGACCAGCTCACCGGGCGCGAATTATCGGAATTCGAGGCGTCGCTGCCCGACAAAGCTGCCGCTCAAGCCGAAAAAGCCGAGGCAAGAAAACTAGGCGAACTGTTGAAACGAGAGTTGAGTGCGCATTCACTGAAGAACGAAGAATTCTTTAGTCATCGGCTCCGTGAAAGGATTGTGCAGGAAAGTGGCGAGCAATATCGGGAGCGCGCTCGCCGAAGTCCAACCTCCACTTGGTGGACGATTCCTCGCCTGCTGTGGGCAGGCACGGGTTCGCTCGCTGTGTTTTTAATTTGCACCGTCTTGGTGATGCATCAGGAAAGACCGGCAGAAGAATCGCAATACCTGACACAAATTCTCAATGCTCGGGTCGATCCCGTCGTTAGTCCGAATGCAACGGTCTCGATCTTCGAGGTGAAACAAGACCGCGCAACAGTCCTTTGGACCGAAGGGCTACAAAGCTTGCCAGCTGATTACGCTGCGAAATAATTGCTCATGCATCGCTCGCTGGCGGTCGTAATCCCTGTTCTTGTCCTGACGATGACCGTAGCGCCCGCGTCCCAAGCGGCGGAGACAGTGTGGAGCGGGCTTGTCATGGCGGAAAACGTTACGCAGCCGCAGGCGATTCCGTCGGAATTGACTCGAATTGAAGGATTGCTGAAAAAGTTTTTCGGCTACAACCAATTTCAGGTGATCGGGCAATCGCAAAAAACCCTTAAGACCGGTCAGGAAGATTGGCTTGCGACGAGCAAATTTTTCGGACTGCACGTAGACGCACGCGGCGAAACTCAAGGTGGCTACGTTTTGAATCTAAAGCTTTACAAGGAGAAGGAGCTTCTGCTCGAGACCGAAGCGAAGCTGAGCAAGCGCAGCCCGCTGGTGATCAAAGGACCGCAGGTGGGTGGGGGACAATTGCTGCTGGTACTAGTTGTGCAGTAGGTGGTAGAGGCGCGACCGCCGGGCGCACTGTTGGCGGACGGCTCGGGGAGCCATCTCTTCCATTCAGAAATGCAAAAAATCAGAGCCGTTCTTTAATCCGACATGCGCATTCCACGTGTCGCATTCCTGGTTTTATTTTTGGTAAGGTCGTTAGTCGCAGCTGTGGAAGAACCGTTTAACTTCAACGAGACGCCTGGAAAACTTCCGAAAGAAGTAGTCCCGACGGAATATGCAATCCGCATCGTTTCAAACCTCGACAATTTAAGGTTCACCGGAAGTGAAACGGTGAAGCTGAACGTGCGGAGTCCGGTCCACCAACTGGTGTTGAACGGGCTCGAACTCGAGATCGAAGCGGCCTCTGTCGATGGCAAGCAACTACCGTTCTCGGCGATTAAGAGCGACAATGAAAAGGAACTGCTGACGCTTACGTTGCCGTCAGAACTCCCAGCCGGTGATCACACGCTCGCGCTTCGCTTCACTGGCAAAATCAATCAACAAGGGCAGGGGCTTTTCTACGTGCATTATCAGGAACAGGGCAGCGGGGCGCGCAAGGTCATGCTCGGCACCCAATTCGAAGCGACTGATGCGCGTCGATTCTTTCCCTGCTGGGACGAACCAGCCTTTCGCGCGCGTTTTCAATTAACCGTTGTAGTACCTGACAATTGGCTCGCCGTCTCAAACATGCCGATCGAAAGCGAGCAAAAAACAGCAGGTGGGAAAGAAGTGCGCTTCGCATCAACTCCGCTGATGTCCACTTACCTGAATATATTCGTGGCAGGCGAACTCGATTTTATCGAATCACAGGTTGGCCCGACGCAGATCCGCGTAATCGCGACAAAAGGCAAAGCAGAAATGGGGCGCTACGCGCTTGAGGCGTCGGAGCAGATTTTAAAGTACTACAACGATTATTTCGGCGTGCCGTATCCGCTGCCGAAGCTGGATCAAATTGCTATTCCAGGCGGTTTTGGTGGGGCAATGGAAAATTGGGGAGGCATAACCTACTACGAGTCGGTGCTTCTGTTCGATCCGAAGAGTTCCTCTGCTGAGACCAAACAAAATATCTACGAAGTGGTGGCCCATGAGATGGCCCACATGTGGTTCGGGGATCTTGTAACGATGGCGTGGTGGGACAATCTCTGGCTCAACGAAGGATTCGCCTCGTGGATGGGCAGCAAATGCACTGCACATTTCAATCCGCAATGGGAAGTCTGGCTTGCCCGCGAGTTACCGCGAGATCCTACGCGGCGAACCGGAATTGCCAAGGAAGCGGCGATGGAGGGCGACGCGCGCTCGACTACTCATCCGATTCAGCAACGTGTCGCAACGGAAGCGGAAGCCAATAGCGCATTCGACGATATCACGTACAAAAAAGGCCAATCGTTCCTACGAATGCTAGAGAGCTTTCTCGGCGAAGACATTTTCAGGAACGGAATTCGGCGATACATCGACGCGCATAAATATTCGAACACCACCACTGCGGATTTGTGGAATGCGCTTTCGGAGGCCTCAAACAAATCAGTAGGCGAAATTGCGGCTGGCTGGACGGAGCAGCCGGGATTCCCTGTTGTGAACGTTAAGCGAGAGGCTCATGGCGAGGTCCGGCTTAGTCAGGAACGTTTTACGGTGAATTTCAAAGACGCCCCGCCACTGCTCTGGCAAATCCCTCTGACGTATTCGGTCGTCGGCGAAACCCCGGCGACTTTGCTGATGACCGACAAGACTGCCGCTCTAGAAAACATTCCTGCGGATCGCGCGCTCAAGTTAAACCTCCACGGCGCTGGAAATTATCGCGTCGAATATGATGATCCATCGTGGCAATTGTTGATTCAGGCACTGCCCAAGTTAGGCGTTGAAGATCGCGTGAATCTCATGAGCGATGCTTGGGCGCTTGTGCAAGCCGGTCGCGCGCCGGTTTCGCTCTACTTTGGATTAGTCGAAAAGTTGCCCGCTTCCACATATCTCGCCGAACGCGAACAGATCATCAACGTGTTGGATTTCGTGAACGGCTTGTTGGTCGGCAGTTCCGAACATGAAAAATACCAAGCGTATGCTCGATCGCTGTTGCGCCCAACATTTGAGACGTTGGGATGGGAGCCGAAACCCAACGAACCGCCGAACGCTGGAAGGCTACGCGCGAGCTTGATCAGCGCCCTCGGAGATTTGAATGATCCCGAAGTTTTAGCCGGCTGCCGCGAGCGTTTCGAGAAATACCTGGCAAATCCAGCTTCGCTGCCACCGGATCTTCGTGCTCCAGTTCTGGCGGTGGTCGGCCGCTATGCCGATGAGAAGGCGTGGAACAAGCTGCACGAGCGGGGTCTGAAAACTACAAGCATTGAGGACAAACAGAATTACTATAATGCGCTCGCCTGCGCGGCTGATCCAAAATTGGTGAAGAAGACCCTTGCGATTGCGATCACCGACGAGCTGCCAACGAGCCGCGCCATTTTCCTGGTTTCACGAGTCGCCCGAAACAGCGGTCACCCCGATATTGCTTGGGAGTTCGGAAAAGCAAATATGAAAGCGCTGCTCGCGAAAGTCGATGCGGCAGGTGCAAATCGGTATGCGCCCAGTTTGTTTACATTTTTCTCAGAAGATTCGCGCGCTAACGAATTAAGACAGTACGCTAAAAAGAACCTGCCCCAGACGAGCGCGCCGGAAGTAGCTAAAGTCGTCGATGAAATTCAGTTCCGAGCAGAATTCAAAAAGCGTCTCGCCACTCAGCTGAAGGCGTGGATCGAGAAGAAGAATCGCAGATAATGCGTACAACTCAGAGTGCAAATCCCGAAATCCCGGGTCGCCAGTTTCGCGCGAAGCGCTTTTGGCGTGCGAAGCATCTCCGCATCGCTTTCCATTGAGCGCAGCTGGTCAAAAAGTCTCGCTATCGGGGGACAAAACTCAGCGCCGCGTTCGCCACGAGTCACCGATCACCGATTACTGCTCCGCGTTTTGCTGCGGCGCGATCCACAAGCGCATCGGAATCATCGAAGAATCAACGAAGCCATGTTTTCGAAAGAACGCCTGTGCCACATTTTCGGGACGATCGGTCAGCAGCGTGATTCGGAGAAAGTTTTTTTTCTTCGCAAAATCGATTGCGTATTCGAGAAGCTTGTTGCCGTACCCCTGACCTTGATACTGCGTGTGCACCACCAAATCCTCTAAAAGAATGACAAACCCGCCTTCCGCTGTGCTGATGGTGAACAGCAAATTAATCATTCCCACAATCACGCCATTGCGGCGAAGCACAAAAACGCGGCCACGGGAGGGCTGTTCGAAAATGAGCCGCAAGCCGCGAAGCTGTTTGTCTTTGTCCGGACGAAAGTCACTCTCCTGAGCGAACAATTCGCCGAGCATTTCCGACAGCTCATCCAGGTCGGCTTCAGTCGCCGGCTCGATCACGACATTTTCTTGTTCGCCCATTAATTCAGGTTCGTTATTCCAAAAATGCGCTCGGTTGGCAACTTTGTAAATCGTGGTCGTTACCTAACCACGAATCGAGGCAACGCGCGTTCGCCGTGGCGTTGACATTGATGAGCTTCCTCCTAGTGTAACCGCTCTCCGATCGGGCCAACCGATCAAGGTTTTATGAAACGCACGTATCAGCCATCTAAGCGAACGCGCAAACGCCAGCACGGCTTTCGCGCACGCATGCGGACAAAGGGCGGCCGTGCCACCCTCGCGCGCCGGCGCCAACGCGGCCGCAAACGTCTGCTGCCGAAAGGTGCTGACAGGCACTACGCCCGGCACACGCAAGCTTGATTCTTGGACTGTGCGGAGATGTCCGCGCTTTGAAAGTGCCGACACGTCGGAATTGTCGCACTCGGGAAGATTCGTGAAAGGCATGCATATTTCACGAATTTTGACGCAAACATTTTCGGCAGATGCACAACTTTGAATCCAAAACCGAGGCGGGCTGCATCTTAGTGAAAACAGAGAAGGATCATTATGATGCAGGACTTCAGGTTTGCCTTGCGACAGCTTCTCAAGACGCCGGCGTTCACGACAGTCGCGGTATTGACGCTTGCGTTAGCAATCGGCGTTAACTCGGCCATTTTCGCGCTGATCAATGGAGTGGTGCTGAAGCCGGTCGTGCCGGTCCGACCTGCCGAAGTCGTGAATGTCTTTACGGCACGACAGAATGCGAGCCACGATTATCGCCAGTTCTCGTACAACGAATATCGCGAGCTGCGAGAGAACGGCGGAGACGTGTTTGCCGACATTGCCGCGCTCGAGTTCGCGGTC
>JBKOYE010000147.1:0-5984 GCA_046725275.1 Verrucomicrobiota bacterium | reverse complement strand
CCGCGATTGACCCAAGTCCTTAATGCACTCCCGGCTCATATCGACTACGAAGTCATCGTGCTCGATAACGCTAGCACCGACCGGACAGCGATCATTGCCCGCGAATTTTGCGAGCGAGACCAGCGCTGGAAATTTCTCCGTTACTCCCGCAATTTTGGCGTCGAAGCGTCGATGCTGGCGGGTTTGGATTACGCCGGCGGGGAGGCAGTGGTCCTCTTGCCTGCCGATTTGCAGGATCCTCCGGAGCTGATTCCAGAATTCGTACGCCAGTGGGAGGAGGGCTTTGAAGTTGTGGGCGGTGTTCTGCGGAAACGCAGCGACTACCGAATGCTCAAGACCGTCGGCGCGAAGATTGCTTATTGGCTGATCTATCTGCTAAGCGAGTGCAAGATTCCTTCGGATGCGACGGATTTTCGACTGCTGGATCGTAAAGTCGTCGACGCTCTAAAGCTACTTCGAGAGCCAGACCGGTATATGAGAGGATTAGTGCATTGGGTTGGCTTCCGCCGCTCTTACGTCCTCTATGATCGAGATCCGCGGCGCGGTGGCCGATCAACTGCCGGCATTTGGTTTTGCGTGGTTTATGCGCTTAATGCCATTCTCTGTTTCTCCACCAAACCGTTGCGACTTGCGACACTCTTTGGTGCCTTTGTGGCAGCTCTGTCTTTTGCATACGCGTTGTTCGCGTTCGCTGTCTATTTTCTCCGGCTAAGCTTCATCCCAGCGGCACCCCCGGGCGTGACCACGATCGTCTTACTCGTCAGTTTCTTTTTGGGCTTTAACACGATGTTTCTGGGCATTATCGGTGAGTACACCGCGCGGATTTACAACCAGGGAAAAAACAGGCCGCTTTATCTTATCGATGAGCGGGTCAATTTCGACGCGACTACCCAGTGCAGTACCAGCCTTTCTTCCACGCGTGCGCCCCGTTGATCCCGGCAACGACTTGAGTCACTTGCGCGGAGGGTCGCCAGGGGTGTTTCTGAGACGGTGGCGCCCGGATCCATCGAGGTGGCCAAACGCCAGGCATTTTCTGGACCGGCTTACTTCCGCAGTTAGCGAACAGGCCAATGATTTTACGGTACGTTTTGCTTGGTGGAAGGTCTTCTTTGTTTTCGGGTTTTTGTGGGCGCTGGCTTTTTGGCCCGCGCTGCACAACGCTTGGTGGTATGCCGATGACTTCTGGTTAGGGGAGTGGACTGGAGCCCAGCGCTGGGGAAGTTTTGTTATCGGGAATGGGCGGCCGCTGCTGGGTTTATGGTCGTATTCATTTCTCCTGGATCGTTCTCCGAGTGATCAATGGGCGAACATTCTCCTTCGCTGGTTCCAAGGTGGTGTTCATGTGCTTAACGTCGCTCTCCTAGCGAGGCTGCTTTGGGGTGTTGTGCGCCGCTGGACAGCGGTCATGGCGGCGCTGCCATTTTTGCTGTGGCCTTTCAATGGCGATTCCGTGCTTATACGGTCAGCTTCTTTTTACGCTATAGCCGCGCTGTTATCCTTTTTGGGATTGCTGGCAATCCGCGTCAATGACTCACATTGGAACCGGCTTTATTGGGTATCTGGAGCGTTTCTCTGTGGACTCAGTATGTTGGCCATGCAGACGTCAGCGTTTGCAAGTATCGCAGTGTGGATTGTTCTCATCGGCCTAACCGCAATTCACTTGGAACCGCTGCCCTGGCGACGGCTGTTGCGTGAAGGGATGTTTCTGGCTGCTGGCATGATGACCGGAGCAGCGATCTCTTACTGGCTCATCAAGACGCGTCCTATTCCCATGTCTCTGTTTGCCGGTCGCGGCGATGTGGTCTTCGACTTTCACCGTGCCTTGAGAATGCTCGGCCGGATCGACGCACTGGTCATTGTGTTTCCCTCGTTCTATCCGCGGTGGCTTCAAGTATTACATGTTCTTCTAATCGCTGGTACACTCTTCGCGATAATCTTATTCGGCTGGACAGAATACAAAAGAGTTAAGACGATCTGGCGTCCAATTTTGGTTTTCGTCTGTCTGGTTCTTTGCCTCGCCGTGCCGTTTTCTGCACAAGTGGTTGCTGGTGGTCAAGACGCGGTTGTTCTTCGGACGCTCTATTTGGCTCCGGTCTTGTTTTCTGCTTGCACTATCTTCACCTTTCAACTTTTCAGGCATCGCGTGTGGCTTGAGCGAGCGACCATGGCGCTGCTTCTCCTTATTTTGATTTCCTATTGGCCGATTTGTAGAGAGCATGCGGCGGAATACGTGAAATGTTACCAGGCGGACATGGCCGACCTGGGGGAAGTTGAACAACATGCCGCCGAGCTTGGTTTGACGCGGGTCATTGTCGTGCAAGGCACGTTTTTTTCATTGTATAATCCACATCACTTCAAATATTCGATGTTATGCACGCACAATTCATCACTAGCCTACCCGTGGGTGCGTGAAGCTTTCATCCGAAATCGCTCCGGATTACGTCCGATCTGCCAACCGGAAGATATGCCAGTGTTAGTGCGCGGCGACATTGATCCGCAGAGTGCAATTCTTCACCGCGCCTTAGAACAGAAAAAGAATTTGGGTCCGAGCTCGGGACCTCAGTTTCAGAGAGTAGAAGGCACCGATATCATGGGAATATTCCTGCCGGGTAAGGCTGCGCACCTCATTCTGACTGCGCCGGAAGGAAGTGCCAGTGCAGCGCATGCAACGGTTTCTGTGAATTCGATGGGACCGGCGTTGCTTGGAACGAAAGCCGCCGACGTCGGCTTGTTGCAGATGGCAGTTTCCGGTTTAAAACCGCGGCGAACGTATCGCCTGTGGTTGGTACCCTCTCAGACCATGCCATACGGAGAGAAACAAGAGCTCGCCATTTTTAAAACAAATCTCGCTGGAGAGGGGGTAGCGCAAACAACTTTGCCTCTCGATGAGCTTGTGACTTCTGGGGGAGAAAAAACTGCCGAGCGCCCCCGACCCCGATCTTTGTTGGTTACGCCGGCAGAAAGCTACACAGCAGAACTCATCGAGAAAAGTCCCTGATACGATGCCATCAAGCCGCAAAATTCAATGCACCTTCCATACCGGATTTTCGTGTCAAATGTGGGCTTAGCTTTCGGCCGGATGAGCACCAGCGGCTGAAAAGCCGGCGGTCTCGAAAAGCCGTTTCGCAATGGACATAAGACGTTGGCCACTTGATAAAATAGTCCTTGGGTTGATCGCAATCTCGCTGGCAGTTTATTATTGCGCGGCGTTGAACCTGGGAGCGCTCGAATTGCTCCGTTTCATTGTGGGCACCCTGGCCTTATGGCTGCCAGTTGGTGGGTGGCTTTACGTGTTACTCCGAAACGAAGTGCCGGATCGGATTGTGCGGCTTGCTTTCAGCGCTGGCGCAAGCTACGCGCTGACGACTCTCTTTTATTTTGTAGCAGCCACGCTTCAGTGTAGCTGGCTTTTCTATTCTACGGAAGCTGTTGCCATTGCAGCCTTGATCTACTATGCCATCAAGCACCGGCCGGCTTTACAGAGTTTAGTAAGGGCGAGTAGGCATTTCGACTGGGTATTAGCAGTGCTGATTGCGGCAAGCATGGTGGCAAATGTTCCCGCACAAAACGTTTGGAGAAGGAATGCGCAAACCGGAGCCATGATCTACGACGGGTTTCCGGATCACCTATATCACGTCGGGCAAGCTTATGAGCTGTCGCGGCACATTCCGCCACGACAAACGACCATTCGCGGTGGCTCGCCCGAGCGGGCGTACCATAACTTTATGCATGTTACGACAATGCTGGTGGGCCGCTACACTCGGCAGGCCGACATGCTGCGCGCGCACCTGATTTATCATTACGCCGTGATTCAGATCCTGATGTGCTTGTTACTGTATAGCATTGGGAAGACATTAGCGGGCTCGCGTATAGCTGGCTATTGCGCTTTGGCCTTGATGTATATCGCGGTAGCTCCCGCCCCAAACCTTTGGCCGGTAGCCTCGGTCATGAAAGCTGTGAAGGGAGTTGCAGGTAACGAGCCTTTTCCATTTTACTACTTCACAGTTTTTCCTCACTTGAGCAGTGGTCTAGACATTGTGACTCTGGCATCGCCTCAGATGTACACGGGAATAGTGGTTTTGTACACGGGTCTACTGGGTTTATTGATTGTTTTGGAACGGGTTTATTTAGGGCATCAAACACCCAAGGTGATGTTGCTGACTGCCCTCGTTCTGGCGACGACGATGCGATTTAGAATCCATATCGCTCTCGCTATCCTGCCCGCTTTTGTCCTCGTCACTCTGTACTTATGGCGAACGCAGCGCCAGAGGGTGTTCCTGCTTGCTGGCCTCAGTGCTTTGGTTGTAGCGGGGCTGCTCTACGTTGAAATGCGATTGCCGATTTATCTCCAGGGAACGTCTAATGTGCGCTTGGGTTACAATGGTTTGAGCGTGTCGGGCTTGAATTTTTTCAGGTCATGGCCGTTCGCGCCACAGGTACATGATTGGCTGACGCGAGTGATGCCTCAACCAGAGGTAATGAAGTGGGTCTGGGAGGCGACCTGCGTCTCTATGTTTTCCTTGCTCAACATAATTGGCATTCCTCTTTTGGCGGCAACCTTCGTCTATGTGATGACCCAGCGATCTCGGCGGGTATTTGCCCCCTTTAATTTCTTAGTCTTTGCGGCTGTCGTGACTTCGCTCGGTTTGGCTATTATTCTCGCGTCCGACTACGACAGTTACTCCGTGGGAGGGCAATTTCCTTTCCACACGCGCTGGTACCTCTTTCCCTTGGCGGGTGTTGCGCTCTGGCGCATAACTCGTTTTTTTCAAAAACGCTTTTCCTGGCCCGCTTGGGCCTGGACATGTCTTGCTTCGATTGTCCTACTTGCCGGGCTGCTATATCGCATTGCCGGGCCGGCATCTGCGTTAAGCCGCTTTAATCACGAAAACAGTGTCGCAATCAAAGCTGAAGATTGGCAGGGGTTTGTCTATCTCAGAGAGCACGCGGCTCCGGATTCGGTTATCCTGACAAATCGATTATGGAATCCGTATTCTTTCATCATTAGTGGCTTGAGCGGACGAGCCGCTTATTTCGAGCTCCCTGGCAACCCTGTTGACGAACAGGCGATTCGCTTAGATCCTCGAGATGATCGTGGTGCGATCAGAAACGCCCTCTCGGTAGCGGCGAGCGATGATCAATTCTGCAGCCTGCTCAGGTCGACGCCGGTCACATACCTTCTCGAATTTCAGGACCATCCATATCGAGTACACCCGCCCGACTGCCTGACTCGTCTGTGGGAGAACCTGGAGCACACAGTGATCATCTGGAAAGTCAAATGAGATGTGCAATCGTAATTTCAGCTTCAAAGGACAGGGAAAGATGAAATCCAATCAACGTGCGTTCTAACATGCATTCGACGCGCTGCCCTATCTCGGGTGAGGAAAACGACGCCACAGAAATTTATCCTGCGAATTTCGATGCCACCTCGCTTTCACCCGCTGTGTTTTCCGCGCGGCGTCTGCCGGATGGGCTTCACTTTCGCATAGTCCGCTCAAATCGCTCGGGGCTGGTGCGCTCGGATCCTGTCGCAGACACAGCGCTGATTAATGAATTGTATGCACAAAGCTCGTTCGATTACGCGGAGGAAGTGCCTCGGTTGAAGAAAACCTATGGGCGCCACTTGGAACGAATGTGTGCACTGGGCTGCGACCGCGGAAGCCTGCTTGAAATTGGATGTGGAAATGGATTTTTTCTTGAGTGCGCGTTGGAGTCGGGTTTTCGCGAAGTGCGTGGTGTTGAACCAAGTCGTAAGGCGGTCAACGAGGCAAGCGCTGTGCTTCGGCAGTGTATTGTCTGTGATGTCATGCGGCCAGGAATCTTCGAGGCAGACAAGTTCGATGCGATCTGCATGTTCCACATATTCGATCACATCCCTGACCCTAATGAACTCCTCTTGGAGTGCCTGCGTGTTTTGAAACCCGGCGGCTTTATTCTGGCCCTCAATCACAACGTCGAGTCATGGTCCGCGCGACTGCTAGGGG
>JBKOYE010000029.1:0-3737 GCA_046725275.1 Verrucomicrobiota bacterium | reverse complement strand
GGCAAGATCCTGATGCTGCTCTCGCTCATCTGGAAGCTGCCACTCCAGATGTTGCTTGCCTTATCCCGCGCGTACCCAGCTCGCTGCAACGATGTAGCAAGCTGGTCTTTGGAAAGGCGCGCGCCCTTTTCAATCTTACGTGGCGCAGCATAGAGTCCGGCGTGGCTTCTCAAATAACCGCCGGCTATCTGTTGATCTATCAGTTGGGCAAAACTGCGATAGGAGTTGTAAGTGAGAACCGCCACGGTAGCCAAAACTGCCGTTACCACGATCACCCCGAGTTTGAAACAAGAGCCAGCCTTCCTCCTTAAGGCCTTTCGTTTCCCCTCGCGGTAAACGCGCGGCGTGTTGTGTGTTTTGCACACCGGCATCCGCGTTAGGGTAAGTTCTGCTACCATGCAGGTAACAAGCGCAATGGCTGTGCCGTCTTCGAAAATCACCAACCAGCCGAGACAATATCGCTCTAAACCGCAAAACCCTCATGGAAGACTGACTTCCCAAGCACAGAGGGTCTCTCTCTAGAAATTCAGAGATTAAGGATGTGCATCAAAAGCGCGCAGCGCCCTTGTGGGGTAGTACCGTTGTGGCAAGCTCCATCTTCTCTCGAGTGGCAAATTAATGTCGCTCCCGCAATGTTGGTGATGTAAGAGTGGGATTGTCGATCGTAGTAACACGTCATCAAAAACAACGTGCGGAATACCGGCCGCAAAAGTCTGCGCCCTGCTGCTGCAAGCCTTCGCACTTCACTGACCAAATATTCTGTCACCTCAGTCCATAATCTGCCTCAATCAATTCCAGCATTTTGTTCAAATCAATGCGTTGATAATGATCAACGGATAACGCCCAAGCTTTTGGTGCTCACGATACAAAGCTACTATTGGAACGGTAGTACAGATTCGTTGAGTCTGATCCGACATCGCCAATAATTCCGACCGTTTTTATGCTGACTTGCTTTTGCGAGTCAGGGTAGTCGCCAGCGGTCATCCGCACGGCCATTGTCTCGACTAATTCGCTCAGTTTTTGGAACCTCCTTGGAGACAGCTTGGATAGACGTCGGTGCGAAGCCGTGATAGGATTCGCCACCATGAGCACCACTACACTAATAATCGTCATCGTCGTAGTTCTCCTACTCTTCGGCGGCGGCTATGGCTTCTTCCGCCGTCGGCGATAAGAGACCCCGCGAGAGCCAAATTGTTAGTCGGATTAGAGCCGCCCCGAGGCTTTTATGATTAGCTCCGGGTCCAGGCCGTCGAGAGTTTGCCCCTTTTTAATTTCCAGGAGCACAGACTTAAGACGCTACCAATTTCTGCGCAATGAGCGTTTTGAGCTGATCGCGGCAAAATCATTTTAACATTTGACTTATAAGCGATTTTTCAGGAGAGGCAGGCCGGTGACATGGATTTTACGCGAGAGGATAGATCGTTCCCTCATCCGTCCTCGCCCAGATCGCGGTAACGCATCATGGCCCAGGTGAACAAGCCGTGGGCAATCAAACCAGTGGCGGTGGCGCCGAGCAGCCACGGGCCGAAAGGTTGGTCCATGAGGGTCGCAAGCGCCTTTGCCACGCCGCCCGCGTTCTCGGGATCGGAATTTACGGCCGCTTGCACTAGAAATAGGCCGACAAGTGCGATTAGCAAAGCTCGCGCGCAAAAGCCCATCCGGCCGAGAGTGAGCATTGCAATCTTCTCCCAAGCATGCATGTCGCGCAGCGCGAGTTTCTCGCGGAACTTCGCCCGGTAGGCCACTAGGAGCTGACTGATGCTGATCCCAAAGGCCACCACGCCCACTGCCCCAACCAGCCAGCGTCCGAACCACTGCGACATCAGCCAGCTCGTCCCCGACTGCGCGGATTGATCCCCAGTCTTCCCGCCGCGCATCACGCCGAGCCCCGACAGGACTATCCTCGCCGCCATGTATGCGAGATAGATATGGAGGAAACCGCTGGCACCGTACAACACCCGAAGGCCTTTGCCGACGTTTTCGGGATCCTTGAGCGCCTCCACGAATTTCCACGCCGAATAGTGCAGCAAGCCGACGGCGAGGATTACCAGAAGCGTTCCCCCGAATGGGCGCCGGCCGATTTCCTCGAGAGCTCCTTTCGTGTCACCCGTTTCGCGGCCGAAACCAACCGCGACCTGCAGGGCCAGCAGCCCAACAGCGAAATAAACCGCGCCCTCGGCGAGAAACCCAGAACGAATGATGAATTTTAGAAAGCCGCTTTGGGACTGCATGCCGGATAATCCTTGAGGAGAGGAAAGAACCTAACCGCGGCGTGCCGATGCTAAATGCCGACCATCGTTGGACGCGAGAAGGTAAGCGAAATTTCCGATTTGTCCATCGCAGCCCAGAGAATGTTGGTCCGCCGCGATCAACTCTTCTGGGTTCGTGCCAATTCCATCTTCAAGACGAGTGCTGACTGAATATTGCGTCCAGGAGCCCTCGCCGTTGTCGGTTGAAATTATCCCGCGTTCGTTCTTGAGGCCGCCTCGCCAAACGGCGGAAGCCTCTGCGTTTCATTCCTTTCGCCTTAAGGTAATCCTGGGTTCCAGGTATTCGGCACCGCGAAAACACCGCGAATCCTCAGCTTGGATCCGCAAGCGCGATTGGATCGTCATCTTTCGTATCCGGCGCCAGAATTTCGTCGCCGCTGTCAGACCCAATCTGTTCAGCAAGCACTGTTTCGGCAGCATCAGCCAGACGGTCCTCCAGAACCAGACTTGGAGCTTCGGCTGCGGTGATGTCTCCGGCGTGATAAAAATATGAGCCCGTGTAAAGTTCTCGGAGAAACTTCAAGAAGACTTTGGCGATGGCAATAGTAGGCACTGCGAGGATGATGCCGAGTAGACCGAAGAGCTTGCCCCCGATAAGTAGACCAAGAAAAACAGCCATCGGATGCAAACTCAAACGGCGGCCGAGAATACGCGGCGTCAGAATATAACCTTCGATACTCTGGACCACCACAAACACGCCGACGACGCCGCCGATCCGCCAGAGCCCGCCCCCGTCTGCTAGCGTAAAAGCGATGGCGAGTCCGAGACCTAGGATAGTCCCAACGTAGGGAATCGCGTTCAGAAGTCCCGCCAGAGCCGCGAGACCTGCCCATGCCGGTACTCCGAGCGCGGCAAAGCCGATTGCGTACAAAACGGCCATACAAAGGGCGATGAGGAGCTGGCCACGGACGTAGGCTGCGAGGATGCGTCCAACCTCATCAAAGAGCCGGCTGAAGGTGTCGCGAAAGCGAGGCGGAATCAGGTCCTCCATCGAATCGCGCCACGTGCCGAAGTCTATCAAGATGTAAAAAACGAAGAAGGGGACTATAAGCAGGTCCAGGGATGCGACGGCGGTCGAGAGGAAACCTGAAAGACCACCTGCCGCTAGAAGAGCCGGCGAGCCTATCGCTTCGGCCGGGTTGCGCAGGAACTGTTCGATTCGGCCACCCGCCATGCGATCAAGGGCGGGGGAATATCGTCGTAATGTCTCACGCTGTCGAGCAGCATTGTCGGGCGTAAAATTGCGCAAGATCTTCTGAACGGCGTTAGTAGTTTGTTCCCAGAGATCTGGAATGACAAACACAAGAAACGCAACTACCGCGAGCGTGACAAGCAGCAGAGCGAGGGTGGTCGCGATGGGACGCGAAAGCCCATACTTCTCTCCCTGGCTGACGACGGGGTTTAGTGGGTAGGCAAGTGCGAACGACGCGAGTACGGGCACGAGGGCGAGGCTCCCGACGACGTACA
>JBKOYE010000119.1:0-21606 GCA_046725275.1 Verrucomicrobiota bacterium | reverse complement strand
AAAGAGACCAGCTAGGCCGAGGTTATCTATGGTCTCGTCGATTTTGTAGGTTGTGCCTGGCGACAATATTCATCGGAGCGGTGTGCAGCGGTTGTTGCTCGTCGCGATACTGTTACTTGCGTGCGGTACCCTAGCTAGAGCTGTACCGCCGCCTGATCCGACAGTGGCAGACGAATTGAAACAACTAAATGACCGCACGCTTCTCCGAACCCACCTGTCGCTGGATTCAGAATGGAATCAATACAAAGATGGAGTTGAAAAGGCAAGCTGGGCACTTAACGCGTTGTGGGGCGGGCGCGTGAGTGATTGGCAAGACTGGGCTATCCGCTTGAATTTGCCCGTTGACTATCAAACGAGTCGCGAGGGATCAGATCACGGTGATATAGGAGGTCTGGGCGATGTGGAAGTTGGTGTGGGCACCGCGTTTCGCCTGAATGACACGTGGAGAACTGCTGGCGGTGTCGAGTTACACGCCGACACCGCTTCAGATCCCACGTTTGCGGAAAATGTGTGGCGCTTGAAGTGGGGCTGGGGAATTGCTCATGACTTTACTAACTGGCTGAGCGTGTCAACTAGCGCCGATTACAACCGTTCCATTGCTGAAGAAGATAACGTTCGGCCGCATAGTTATCTCGAGATGGCGCTACCGGTCACTTTCATTCTTCCTCAGCACTGGTCGGTGAGCGCGAAATATCGGACACTGGTCGATTTCAACAATGGCGATCGATGGGCTCATACTGTAACTGCAGGCATAGCGAAGCGCCTTTCAAAGCTTCCGCTTGTGCTTAGCGCTAGCGTGCAAAAATCGCTTAGCAGCACCGCCAAAAGGTTTCAGGTCGACGTCACGATCGTTTATTACTTTGAACGGTACCACTTCCCGAGATAGGCCGAGGCCTGTCGATCGAAACAGTCACAAGATGCTACTGACTTTCGCGTCGGCGCTCGAAATCATCACCGGTCTGGCGCTGATGATCGCTCCGGCGACGATGGATTTCTTGTTGCAGACGAATCTTTCAGCTAGGCGATATACCCTCACTCGTTTATTTGGTTGTGCAATATTAGCACTCGGCGTGGCTTGCTGGCCGCGTGTCCGAGCAAACCGCCCGCGCGTCATGGCAATGCTCATTTACAATTCGCTGGCGGCTACTTATCTCGGGTGTATCTGGTCTGGGAATCAATCAAGCGGTAAACTTTTGTTTCCTGCCTTTGCATTACACCTCGTGCTGGCAATTTTGTTCGTACAAGTTTGGTTTAAGCCTCGGTTTACGGAAATGAGAACACAGTCGTCGTCGAAACCCTAGCTACTTCCGCCGAGGTAAAACATTGGTTTTAGCGATCCAAAGCTTAAGAAAATGAATCAGAGCCTCTTAGTTGTAACTTAAAATATCGAGGATCCCACGCGGCGTATCTACTCAGGCATGGTCACCTGTCTGGATGACGAGATCGGCCGCGTGGTCAACGCTCTCGAGAAGAAAGGATTGCGAGATAACATGCTAATCCTGTTTCACAGCGACAACGGCGGGACACGCAACGCGATGTTCGCCGGCGTCATGGCCGACATGTCGAAAGTCAAAATTCCATGCGACAACGGCCCTTACCGCGATGGCAAAGGCACACTCTATGAGGGTGCAACGCGTGTGTGCGGTTTTGCGAATTGGCCCGGCCACATTAAGCCAGGCACCGTGGACGGATTCATTCATGCGGTTGACATCTATCCGACGTTTGCGGCTCTGGCGGGCGCCTCCACCACGAAATGTAAACCGTTCGACGGCGTGAACGTATGGGACATGATCACAGAAGGCAAACCGTCGCCGCGCACGGAGATCATCTATAACGTCGAGCCATTTCGTGGAGCGGTGCGACAGGGCGATTGGAAGCTAGTGTGGCGCACGCTGCTACCATTCAACGTGGAGCTATTCAATGTCGCGCAAGATTCTTCAGAAAAAAACAATCTTGCCGCACAACATCCTGACAAAGTGGCCGCATTACAGCAACGGCTCGACGAATTAGCACAACAAAGCGAAAAGCCACTATTTCTCGTCGACCAATTCAAAGTGATTACCAAAGGCATGCATGGTGAACCAATCCTGCCGACGGACGAAGACTTCGCTGGAGTCGAAGAGCCCTGAATAGATAACAAACAGCTGTGACACACTTTATCAGAAGAACGTTGGTTTTTTGCGCCATCTTGATGGTAACGAAAGCCTCGGCATTTTCCGAGGCAGGAAACTTCGAGCCAACTGTTGCAAACAAGAAATCGCCAGGCAAAGCGCCTGAAGGGATGGTGTGGATTCCTGGCGGCGAATTTTCCATGGGCGCGGTCGTGAACGGCGAAGGGAGTCATGAAATGCCGATGTCCTCGAATGACTCGCAGCCAGTGCATCGTGTTTATGTAGACGGTTTCTGGATGGATGCGACACCAGTGACGAACGCGCAGTTCGAGAAGTTCGTAAGGGCGACGAATTACGTCACAATTGCCGAACGCAGACCCACAAAAGAGGAGTTCCCAACTGCGCCCGAGGAAAATCTCGTGGCAGGCGCCGTCGTGTTTGCGCCGACGGATCACGAAGTTCCGCTCAACAATCATTATCAGTGGTGGAGCTACATCAAAGGCGCGAACTGGCGTCATCCGCTCGGTCCGCAAAGCGACATTAAAGGTAAGGAAAACTATCCAGTGCTACACATCGCGTATCCCGACGCGCAAGCTTACGCGAAATGGGCGGGTAAACGTTTGCCGACCGAAGCGGAGTTTGAATTTGCTGCGCGCGGTGGCCTATCAGGAAAGACATATGTGTGGGGCGATAAATTTCGTCCCGGCGGCAAATGGATGGCCAATACATGGCAGGGAACATTTCCGGTGAAAGATGCAGGCGAAGACGGTTACGCCGGCATCGCGCCGGTAAAATCGTTTCCGTCGAATGGCTATGGACTTTACGACATGGCCGGAAACGTGTGGGAATGGTGCAGCGACTGGTATCGGCCTGATTATTACGAGACGCTCGCAGCTAAGGGCGGAGTTGCGCGCAACCCGCAAGGGCCGGACTCAGCATTTGATTCCGCTGAGCCTAACGAGAAGAAGCGGGTCCATCGCGGCGGCTCGTTTCTTTGCAATGAGCACTATTGCTCCCGCTACATCGTGGGGACTCGCGGGAAAGGCGAAACCAATACCGGCACCAACCATCTCGGTTTCCGTTGCGTGAAATCAGCTTCGGATTTGGGGACAAAATAAAGCTCCTCACCGACCACTTCGGTGGAGACTGCGCGGCGGTTCCGTTTTTCCTTCCATCCGGCGAAGGCATGCGAGGCATTCGAAGCTTGGTTCGCAAAGAGCCGAGCGTGCACACTCTATTGAACCTCAATGGCATCATCTCGGACACCGTTCGACTCGTGAGTTCGAACGTGTTGAATCGGGAAAGCGTCGTCACGACTGAGCTGGATCCTCACCTTCCTCAAGGTGCGTCCGTTCAATAAAGCTGAAGATTTTCTGGCACACGCCAGCGCTCATCACGTCCCGGTAGTCGTGACCGACATCTGGATGGATCACGTAACCGGTTTGGAATTGCTCGCGCGGCTCTGCGCAATTTCGCCGAAGACGAAAGTGATCGTGATAACAGCGCGCGAAGACCTGGCGGCGCGCGCAACCGGGATGGCGATCGGCCCGGTCGCATTTTTCATGAAACCGTTCGACGACGAAAAATTCATCGCCGCGGTGCGCGATGCGCTGATTCGTGCCTGAGTCTTACTTCTTCCTTCTGACTTCTAACCTGCCCTCGCGTAGGACTTAAGTCCTATTTGCGGTCGTCATTGGTCGCACCACTCTGAGAACTGGATGTCCTTCATCGCATGCGTGCGACCATTGCGTACGAGCCTTTCTCGACTCGTGGGAGGGGATCTCGGATTTCGCTGTATGTCCCATTCGCGGACCCAGCCAATCAATCTTGTTAAGAATAAGATGGCAAAAAAAGTAACGAGCTGATGGTATGAAGCTCAACAAGGGGCCACTGCCAATTCACAACAACCAACCAACCCAAACAAAATATGAAAATCGAAAAGCCCAAACCAAACATCATCCTCATCTTCGCTGCCGTGTCTGCCGCGCTTTTTGCAGCCGGTTGCGCCGAAATGCAATCAGCGAATACAACATCTCTGCTCACTGCGGCTGGATTCCGCGCGCGCACGCCGGAAACGCCGACGCAACAGCAAATCTATGCGGCGCTCCCGCCTTACAAAGTCGAACGAGCTACGGTGAAAGGAAAAGGAGTTTTTTACGTTTACAAGGACGAGAAGGCAGGCATTGCCTACGTGGGCCGCGAGCAAGAGTATCAACGCTACCAGCAACTGGCTGTTCAGCAGCAGATTGCCCAGGACTATTATATGGCGGCGGAAATGGACCGAGCAGCCGCTTGGCAGTGGTATGGAGCATGGGGTCCACGGGCGTTCTGGTGGTGAAGGCCTGATGACAAAAGATGTAAGTTTTCAATTCAAACAGAACCCAGGCTTCATTAGGAGCAAAAACAGTGAAGCGAAGATATCAAACAAAGGAAAATATTGTATGGCATTCGAGAAGTTTGATCTTGAGAACCTGGATAAAGAGCGACGCAAAGCCATTGCAAACTCAATCCGGACGATCAGCGTTGAAGAACTGAAGGCGCTCGGTGACCAGATCTTTCGTTTTGCGGATGATCCATGGCGCGAGGCGTACTTCAGGTTCATTGCCGAGAATCCCGGCGTCACTTTTCACCACGCAGTGATGAGCGATGGCGTGAACATTGTTTACTGCCGCGACAAAGACAAAGGCATATGGTTCCTTCCAGGGAGCGGCCTCGGACCGTTGCAGGCGACCGGCCGGAAAGCAATGAGCGAAATAATCCGCGGACAACGCTGAATCGGTGAGCGCAGATTTCCACGGGATAATCGCTTGTTCCGGCGAGGTGTTCTGCTCCAAATTCCCAACGCTGCCGGGCCCAACATGAGCAAACAAAAACCTGCGTTTGGGCAATCCGACATCGTTCGCCTCAGCGACGAAGATGCGGCCATCGAACTCCTTGAACGCGCAGTGACCGGCCTGTGGGAAGTCGTGAATGAGTTGACGCGCTTCCGTCGCACGACGCGCCAGAATTATCGCGTCACCATCTTCGGCTCCGCGCGGCTGAAGCCGGCCACACCCGCTTACAACGCTGTTAAGAAACTCGCTGCCGAACTGACGAAGATGGGGTGCGATATCATCAGCGGCGGCGGCCCCGGCCTGATGCAGGCAGCGAACGAGGGTGCCCATTCAGTCCATCCGAAGGCTTTAAAACGATCCGTCGGAATTCGAATCGCGCTGCCATTCGAACAGGAGGTCAATCCGTTCGTTGGCCAGGCGTACGAACACCGCACGTTCTTTTCGCGCTTACACCACTTCATGATCATGTCCGACGCCTTCGTCGTGGTTCCAGGCGGTGTCGGAACGCTGTTGGAATTATCGCTCGCGTGGCAACTCCTCCAAGTGCGCAAACTTTACAACACGCCACTCATTCTCGTCGGAAAAATGTGGGCCGAGCTCGTTGAATGGGGTCGGCGCTCGATGCTTCAAAAAGGCAACGAACTCGCCAGCGAAGTCGATTTCACTGTCCCGCATTGCGTCGGTACGATAGACGAATGTCTCGCATTGATACGGGAAAACCGCGCCGCCTGGCTTGCCGCGCAGACCATAAAATAACCGCATGAGCAAGCGAATCGGCGTTGTCACTGGTGGCGGAGATTGTCCGGGGTTAAACGCCGTGATCCGCGCGGTCGCAAAGGCGTCGGCCAAGCGCGGCTGGGATTGCATCGGGGTCCTTGGCGGTTACGAAGGATTGCTCGAACCGCAGCGAACGATCCCGCTCGACTACCAGACGCTCAGCGGATTATTGCCACGCGGAGGAACGATTCTAGGCACGGCGAGCCGCGGAAAATTCTCGGCTAAAGTTGGCCACGGTGAGAGTCGCAAGTTGCCGAAGGAATTGCTCGAGGATGTGAAAGCCGGGATGGACGCGCTCGGCGTATTCGCGCTCGTATCCATCGGCGGTGACGGCTCGTTGAGCATCGCGCAGCAAATGTTTGAATACGGCATTCCGATTGTGGGTGTTCCGAAGACTATTGATAATGATCTTGAAGGCACGCTCTTCACATTCGGCTTCGACTCAGCTGTCTCCTGCGCGACCGACGCGCTGGATCGTCTTCACACCACCGCTGAAAGTCACAACCGTGTCATGGTTCTCGAAGTCATGGGACGTTACGCGGGCTGGATCGCCCTCTACGCCGGGGTGGCAGGCGGTGCGGACGTGATTTTGATTCCGGAGATTCCGTTCTCCTACGAAAGCGTTTGCGCAAAAATCCAGGAGCGCGAGGACCTGGGGAAAAAGTTCACAATCATCATCGTTGCGGAAGGCGCGCGTGAGAAAGGCCACGATTTCGTCACTTCTGCTGCGGACATTAAAATTGGCGAGGCGCGACTGGGTGGAATCGGGGCAGTTGTTAGTGCGCAACTCGAGAAGTGCACCGGTAAAGAATCACGCGTGTGTGTGCTAGGCCATCTTCAGCGCGGCGGGTCGCCGACCACATTTGATCGCGCGCTGTGCTCGATGTTCGGCGCGACAGCGGTGGAACTCGTTGCCGCCGGTGAATTCGGAAAAATGGTCGCGTTCACCGGCTCACAGATTGGCGCGATTAAAATCAGTGATGCGATCGGCAAACTTAAAGCGGTGCGGCCCGACGGGAATCTGGTCCGCACTGCGCGCGCGCTCGGTATTTGTTTCGGCGACTGATCGTCAACATTTTTCTGTACGGGTCCTCTGTGAGCGTGGAAGGAGTCAATCTCACTATTGTAACGATTTGGACAGGCCTAATTCCGGTATTGACATAGGGCGATCAGTTTGTTTTTAAGATCTTCTATGACCATTCTCTCTAGATCGGGTCGATATATTTTTTTCCTTTCCGTTTTCATTTTGATTCTACAAGTCGCTGTTGTAACAGGGCAAAACAAAAAGGGCGGTGTAACAGTTTCCTACGAGAGTTCTGGCAGCTCCCGAATCGCGCGCTTTACAAACTCGAATTCATTTCCGGTCCGAGTGGAGTTCTCATATCAGGGCATAAAAGCTCGTGGTTCGGGTGAGACGTCTGGTGAGGATGCGGTTTTTGTAGGAGCCAATTTTTTCGCCACGTATGGTGCCCGTGGTCTTTCCATCACGTCGGTCCGAATCACCGGCGTTATGCGCTCCGACTGAGGCCGCCAACGCAATCACGGTAGCATTCGCTGAGAAATGCGAACCTTTCGATACGGTCGCATCGCCACTTGTTAAAAACGCCAGCCGCGACTTTGACCTCCTGGGTAGTTAGCTCGAAAACGGTGATTGACTCACGTTCGCCTTCTTCCCCGCATCGCCATCATTGCCACACCAAAACCAACGAGAATTAATAACGGGTAGAGAATTGCCGGGGGCAGCCCTGTTCGTTTAGGCGTCGGAGGTTTGGGCCGGGTCGCAAACTCAATCGGAATCTTCACCTGCGAGCCTGTGTCCGGCTGGAAACGCCACTGCGAATAAGCTTCAAGCGCAGCGCCATCGAGGAGTTTGTTCCCTGTGCTCTGCAGCATTCGCGCTCCGGTAACCTTGCCCGTCTGTTGATCAATCGTGACCAACACAACTCCTTTCCCTGTGAGGCCCTGTTTAGCCCATTCAGCTCGATACGCAGGCTTGGGCGTATAGATCGCCTTAGGTGGCGCTTGTTGGCCTGCGGCCGGACTTCCGATTTGAGCGTGCAGGGAAGAAACAGAGACAAGGGCGAGCACCGAGACCAGAGCCAACTGATGTATCTTTTTCCTTCGGGAAATTCCATTGCCTTTGCTAACCAACCCAGACGCTGCTGCACGCACTCGCGGGTCCGACAATCTATAGACGCTTCGGTCGAGCAGGTAATGAATAAATCCCGTCGCGAATCCAAGAGCGAGCAGCACCGGCAGCCATGTGGATGTTCGTAATTGCGTCGCGAGCGCACCGAATATTCGGTCGCCATAATAAGTGCCGGTCTCGCGATTTGCCTCGACCTCAAAAACGGGAAGCAACACGATTGACAATGAAATGAGGAAAAGCACGACCGCCCACGGCCGTACGTTCAATGTGTGCGAGACTCGGCGCACAACGCCTTTCGTTGGCGCGGACTCCGCGACCGGCGTTTGCGACGCGAGCCCCGTAGCGAGTATCCAGTGTTGCGATGTCCAGATCACAAGGAAGAGAAACAGACTCCGCGGCCGCAGGGCCAGGCCGACCATCACCGCGAGTCCAATGATGTACAAGATCCGCGGCAACGACCAACGCTGAGTGCGCAGCTCCGCAAACAACATGATTGCCGTGATCACAAAGAGCGCCATTGTCGCGCCGCCGCGAATTCCGTTCTCAGCCGACACAATCCACGCCGGAAACCAGCGATCGACCCACTGGTCTTGGTACGCGACTGCTCCGGCCAGAATGTCTGCAACAAACACAAGCAGGCCGCCTGCAGTGAGCGCGAAGAACCGATCCAGCCGCCTAGTTTGAATGCACCGACTGCGCTCCGCTCGCGAACGGTAAAGTGAAAGGGCACCGAAATGTTGCGCGGCGAAATGATACGTCACGCAGGCGTAATCGATGATCGCCAGTCCAATCAGTCGCTCCTCGCGCGTCCATGGCAACGCCGCGTCTGCCGGTAGAAACAGCGCAAAACATCCTGCCGTTACGAGAATCGGCAGCACGACGAATTGGATTGGCTGCGCTCTCAGGAGCGGCCGATACGCTTCCGTGCAGTACGCGAGATAAGTGCTCGATAACCGATGGCCAATCCAAAACAGGGCGGTCAAACCGAAGTAAAGCAGATCGAGTGGACTCGACTCCGGATTGGAATAGCCACGGACGAGCAACAGCACGATGGGTGCAAGCCAGAGCGCGCTGAGCATCCAGAAGCCATCCCAAACAGGTCCACGCACCCACGTCGACGAACATTTCCGCACCCATGGAGCTGCCGTTCCGATCTCGAGTACGGCGGCGGGTGAGGAAAGCTCGGCCATTCGAGCATTGCTAAGTGCGCCGTCGGCGCACTTAGATCCAATTATTAATAATGCAACCCCGCTATCACTTGAGTTGCATGTCGACGCCGCCGCCAGTGGCGTTGACAGCAACGCCCTGTTGCGTGGCGGAAATACGGACTATCACACCGGCCTGATTTGACATGAGGGTGCCGGCTTTCCCAGCGCCAAGAGTCACACCCCGCGTTCCCGCGCCACCCACGTCATAATGACCATTGAAATCTTGAAGATGCTTCAGGTTGAAAACCTCGCCATAAACGGAAGAGCTGGTCATCCCGACCTTGCCTACTGACAGTCCTTTAACCTTAACCGGGTAGTCTTTGCCCTTGTAGGTGAGCGTGCCTGACCCCCAGTTGACACCAATTCCAAGAGCGAACGAACCCCCGCTCACCCGCAACGTTGCGTCTGGCTTGGAATGATGAGTCGCAGCCTGCGTGAAGCCAGTCATCAGAGCGACTACGAGTGATAGAATTGCGATTTTCTTGACATTATTCATATGAATTCCTTCCATTTAATTTGCTGAAACTATCGTTAATATCCGGCGGTTCTATTGGACGAAAGTCTTATATGCCGATCGGCAACATTCATCTACCCTTATCGGGCAATGGTTGAAAGGAAAAACTTATGAAATCACAAAACCATAAATTACTTCATGGCGTGATAGTCATCATTGGTCTCGGATTGACTTCCACCGGATTCGCGCAGCAGGCGCAATCGCAGGAGATGACGACCACGACGAGTGATCAAGAGACGCCTAAACTTCCACCTCAAGAGCTGGATTCGCTCGTTGCGCCGATCGCTCTGTATTCAGATCAGCTCCTGGCACAGACGCTCGCTGCTTCCACTTATCCGCTGGAGATCATCCAACTTCAGCAGTGGGTGGACAAGAATAAGAATCTGACAGGCAAAGCGCTGGCGGACGCGGTGGCAAAACAGCCGTGGGATCCAAGCGTTCAAGGATTGGTGGCGTTTCCTGACGTGGTGCAGCGCATGGCTGGCAACATTCAATGGACAACGGATTTGGGGAACGCATTCCTGGCGCAGCAATCTGACGTAATGGACGCTGTCCAGCGAATGCGCGGGAAAGCCCAAGGCACCGGAAATTTGAAAACCAGTTCGCAGCAGGTCGTGGAGACCAAAACAAGCTCAAGCGGCAAACAGGTGATAATGGTTGAGGATGCTAATCCTGACGTGGTGTACGTTCCGTCGTACGATCCGACCGTCGTTTACGGTGCAGCGCCCCCCGAGTATCCTTACTATCCCTACACTTATCCCGGCTACTATCCAGGCACAGCTTTGATGTGGGGTGCGGGAATTGCGCTGGGTGCCGCCGCCTGGGGTGCTTGGGGTGGGCACTGGGGCGATTGCGATTGGGACCACGGCGACGTCAACATCAACAACAACAATAATTTTAACCGGAACGCCAACAGAACCACCAACCGGAACGTGAACCGCGGTCAAGCTGGCCAGGGCAACCGGTGGCAGCATAACCCGCAACATAGAGGAAATGCGCCGTATGGTGATAGAGGAACCGCGAACAAATTTGGCGGTCAAGGTGCTCGCGGTCAGGGCGGAGCTGGAACTCGTCCCGGCGGCGGAGCCGGAACACGACCCGGCGGTGGTGGAGCTGGAACACGACCCGGAGGTGGTGGAGCTGGAACGCGGCCCGGTGGCGGCGGAGCCGGAACACGACCCGGCGGTGGTGGAGCTGGAACGCGGCCGGGCGGCGGCGCCGGTGCCAGACCAGCCACGCGCCCATCTGGCGGTACCGCTAAGAACCAAGTCGGTAACCGCAGCTCATCATCCAGGCCAAGTTCCGCTTCTCGCGGCGGAGGAGGATTTAGTGGCGGCAGTGGAAACTACGCGCGAGCCAGCAGCAGCAGAGGGGGTCGCAGCATGGGAGGCGGCGGTTACAGCCACGGTGGCTATAGTCGTGGTGGAGGCGCTGGAATGAGCCGTGGTGGTGGCGGGATGAGTCGTGGCGGCGGCGGACGTGGCGGCGGCGGTCGCGGTGGCGGAGGGCGACGGAGATAACCGAACGACCAAGGGAGAAAAGACTATGAAAACAAAAAGAAACAATACGATTTCATCGAAAATAATCGCGCTCGCCGCAGCGATCCTCATATACAGTTTTCTCGCGCCGGCCTCCGTGGCAGCGCCGGAGAAAAAGCATGCGGCCGCGAAGCAGGAAGGTGCGCAAGGAACACCCCAACCAGGGCAAAAGCAATTCGATACGCCGAAACAAGCGGCCGACGCCCTCATTCAGATAGCAACAAACTTCGATGTCGCCGCCGCCAAGGAAATTCTGGGGCCGGATGGCGAGGACATTATCAGTTCCGAGGATCCGGTGATGGACAAGAATCGGGCGACCGCTTTTGCGAACAAGGCAAAAGAAAAGATGTCGGTCGAAATAGACAAGAAAAATCGGAATCACGCCATTCTCTTGGTCGGCAAGGATGACTTCCCGCTTCCCATTCCGATCGTGAAAGAACAAGGGAAGTGGTTCTTCGATACAAAAGTGGGCCGCGAGGAAATATTAAATCGGCGTGTCGGCCAGAACGAACTGAACGCCATTGAGATCTGCCGTGGTTTCGTTGAGGCACAACACGAGTATGCCCAGGAGAAACACGATGGTTCCAAGGTGAACCAGTACGCGCAACATATCCTCAGCACTGCTGGGAAACATGATGGCCTGGCCTGGCAAAACCCGGATGGTACGTGGGAAGGTCCGGTTGGAGAAGAAGTCGCTAAGGCGTTGCAGGAAGGCTACTCGGCGCAGCGAGGTCAGGCTTATCACGGTTATTACTTTAAAGTGCTAAAGGGGCAAGGACCTGCGGCGCCGATGGGAGAAATGGACTTCATGGTCGGCGGTGCGATGATCGGCGGATTCGCCCTCGCCGCTGCGCCCGCGGAATATCGAGTAACCGGAGTGATGACATTCATCGTTGGCCCCGACGGAGTCGTTTATGAGAAGGATCTCGGACCCGATACGCTGAAGACGTTCCAGAGCATGGACAAGTACAATCCCGACAAGACTTGGAAAGAAACCGAGGACGATGTGGAAGAGGACCAAGGTTCTGAATCGCAACCACAATAGGGCGTAACAATTCAGCTCTTGGCTTAACGGCGGCGTCAGTAAGCCTCTCGTCTGTTAGCGCCAGAAAAAGACGCCGCTCGCACCGCTTACGTTGAGTGCGTTGGCACGGATGAAAGTGTTCCGATTCACCTTCTATGCGCTGGCCTCGATCGCGGCCGCTCTGTGTGTCACATGGGCGTTTGGCGCGCTTTATTTTGATTTTCCAAAGGCCGGCGTGTTTGCGGCGATTGTCTTCGTACTCGCGCTGCTCGCCATTGTGGTAGTTGTTCGCGGAAAACTGCTGAAGCTAGGCATTGTCTTTGGAGCATGCGCGGTCGTGGCTTCGTGGTGGCTGACATTGAAGCCGAGCAACGATCGCGCATGGCAAGCGGATGTTGCACAGACAGCGTGGGCCGAGATCAACGGCGACAAGGTCACGCTCCACAATGTCCGAAATTGCGATTACCGCACTGAGACAGATTTCACTCCGCGTTGGGAAACGCGCACGGTCCGGCTTTCGCGGATCACCGGAATGGACGTGGCTATTAACTATTGGGGTTCACCATGGATCTCGCACCCTATCGTCAGCTTTGAATTTACCGATGCGCTCCCACTTTGTTTTTCCATCGAAACGCGCAAAATCATCGGCGAAACGTACTCCGCGCTACGCGGTCTTTACCGGCAGTACACGCTTATTTACATCGTTGCCGATGAGCGCGATTGCATTCGTCTTCGCAGTAACTACCGGCGGGAAGATGTTTATCTTTACCACACGCTGGCTTCCCCGGCGCAAGCGCGCGAGAGATTTCGCGAATACATAAACACCCTCAACGCCCTGCACGAGAATGCTCGTTGGTACAACGCCGTTACAAGCAACTGCACCACAAGCATTCGCACGCAGCGCGCGGCTACACTCCGTACACCATGGGACTGGCGCATTCTCTTTAACGGAAAGGCGGACGAAATGCTTTATCAGCATCATGCCATCGCCACGGGTGGACTGTCTTTCAGCGAACTGAAGCAGCGTAGCCTGATCAACCAACGCGCCCGCGCCGCGGACGAGGACCCAGATTTCTCGCGTTTAATCCGGGAAGGGCTGCCGCAGGGAAATTAGCGACCCTGTTAAATCGGACGCGATTTCCGCCTCAGTCCGGCAATCGCTATTCGATGTCGATCTCGCGCACCCGTTTTTGTTGGCGAATGATCTCGACCTGATTGCGTAATTTGTCGGCGAGTCCGACGCTCGACGGTATAGCGTCGATCAAAACCAGAGGAGACGAGGCGTCTGATGTATTCATCCGCACATTCTCAACGCCTACTAATCGGGAAAGAAATGGCTGCCGCGTTTCGATGTCCTTCACACGATATAGTTCGAGGGTCTCGGTGACTTTGCTAAAAACGCCAGACGTGATTTTGAAGCGCTGGTTCGTCAGCTCGAAAATTTTGCATTTTGTTTGGAGATAGCGAGCTAACGCGAAGAAGATAGGCACGATGAGCCAGCAAAAAAGACCGCACAAAAGATAGACGCCGAAGTTCTTCCATTGCGATGATGTGCCACGCCAGACGATCTCTTCCGGCATCGCAGAAGTTGTCTCGGCCACAGAAACCTGTTTAGCAATGGGCCTCGGCGACAGCAAGCAGAAAGGTTTCTGCTACTCACTGTAGGTTCCACCGACTGCATCCCATCTTCAGCCTTCCCATTTGTCCGGGGATTGAGTATCGCAATGCACGACCAAAAGATCATGAGAGACCAAACGAGAATTCTCTGTGTACTGGTTGCGCTCGCCGCGACGGTTCCATGTCTCGCCAAACACCGGAACCATTTGAAGTTCGACGCGCAGAAGCGGTCTTTGAAGAACTGCCGGTGTTAAATGCGGGCGAAACTTTGCGGCCAGAATTTCTCAGCGGTCCGCATCACAAGGTGCGTGAGCCAGTTCCCACCTATTTCGGAGCGAATCAATTCACAATCGATTCTGAGTTCGGCGTATTTGAAGCGAATGGCAACGAAATGCTCCTCACGCGAATTAAAGAGATCAATGCAATCGCACGGCTGAAGGACGTCTCGCGCACTGATGAATTTAAGAATGCGCTTACTAAAGCGGCCAAGAGTCCGATCGCATCGGCGAAGAATATTGTCACCGATCCAGTGAACACGATTTCCAATGCACCCAAAGGCCTCATGAAATTCATGCGGCGTGCCGGCGAGAGCATCAAAGACATCGGCAACAAAAGCGAGTCGCACGCGGCTGAAGGCAGCAGAATGCAGCAGTTGATCGGGTTTACCGATGAGAAACGCAAAGTGGCCATCAGCCTGGATGTTGATCCCTACAGCACGAACACAGTGCTACAGCGCGAACTGGATGGAATAGCGTGGGCATCATTTGCTGGTGGAATGACCGTGCAGGTCGCGACCATGCCGATCGGCGGTCCCGCGCTCACGGTTGTCGATGTGACGAGCAGCTTGAACGACGTGCTAAAGGAGAAGTCTCCCACTGATCTGAAAATGATGAATCGCAAAACGCTCCGGGCTCTCGGTGCCGGCGAAAAGGACACAGAGCGCTTCCTCAACAACAACGCGTTTTCGCCATCACAACAGACTGCGTTCGTTCTTAATTTGAAGGCTCTCAATGGCGTCGCGAACCGCGGCGCATTCGTGCGCACAGCCGGCGAGACAAGCTCGGCCGAGCAGGACGCAATCTTCTGTGTTGAGACTGCCGCGCTGATGGGGCAAATCCACAAGAACGAAAAGCCGCTCGCTCGCGTGACTACGGTCGGAGATTTTCCGATCGGCATCGCAAAAGACGGCACAATTGTCGTAGGGCTTCAGTGGGACTACGCTGCGTGGACGTCCGGCGCCGCGCAGTTCACCGGCGATCTGCAACAGCTCGCCGCGCAATCGAGCGAGAAGAAAAATATCCTCGTGGCTCTCTCCGGACAAATCTTACCACGGTTGCGCGAGGAATTGGAAAAGCGCGGCATTGCCGTGCAGGATCGGCTGGCTCCGGGCCCGCTCAAATAAACGCGGGTGTACCGAAGGAACAGCATGCGCCAGGAATCATCGACCTAACGGAACCATTCCTTCGCGGCAGCCATGAGACTTTAGTCCTATTCAGTAACGGCGACCGTTTCGCCACACTGAGCATGCATTGACATGAAGTTGGTTTTCCAAGAGATCCGCCGGAACCCGCTACTTTGGCTGCTCGTGTTTGTGCCAATTGCGTTGGTTGCTGAGAAAGTCAATCACGAAGCGCACACGCTGCACTTTGTTCTTTCGGTGCTGGCGATTTTGCCGCTGGCTGTTCTGCTCAGTCATGCGACCGAATCAGTCGCTGCAAAGACGGGCGATTCGGTGGGCGGTCTGCTGAACGCCACGCTTGGAAATCTAACCGAGCTTGTCATCGCCATCGCTGCATTGCAGGCGGGCCAATACACATTGGTGAAGGCGTCGGTCGCCGGTTCCATCGTGACGAATTCGTTGTTCATGCTCGGCGCGTCCTTCCTGCTCGGCGGCCTGCGGTATCATCTTCAGGAATTCAACAGGGTCGCGGCGCGATTTCAGGCTGGGTTGCTTTTTCTCGCCACCATAGCGCTTCTGATTCCGTCCGCTGTAGCCGAGCACGAGACGTTAGGCACGGCGGGCTTAAATCAAGAGCTGAGCCTGGCCCTCTCATTTTTGCTTTTGCTGGCATACGGTCTCGGCCTCTGGTTTTCATTGAACACTCATCGTGAATTATTCGCCGGCACGGGCGAGGAACATGGAGCGGTGTGGCCGATCGGGCTGGCGCTCGCCACGCTTGCAGTCGTTACCATTTTGGTGGCGCTCGTGAGCGAAGTGTTTGTCGGCTCGGTTCAGTACGCTGCCACCGCCTTCGGAATGAGTCCTGCGTTTGTTGGGTTCATCATAGTGGCCTTGGTAGGCGCAGCTGCCGAAATGGCGGCCGCGTTTTCTGCGGCGCGCAAAAATCGTTTGGATTTGAGCGTGGGCATAGCATTGGGTAGCGCCGCGCAGATAGCTCTCTTCGTTGCTCCGGTTCTGGTGCTGCTGAGTTACTTTATCGGCCCCGCGCCGATGGATTTGAATTTGTGGCCCGGGGCAGTGGCAATGATTCTGTTCGCAACGCTCACCGCCTCGCTGGTGACGACTTCCGGGCGTTCAACATGGTTCGTCGGCGTGCTGGCGATTATGGTTTACCTGATATTCGCCACGGCCCTATATCTTCTGCCACCAGCAGGAAACAAATGAGCGAGTCGCGGGATTATCCACTATGAACCAGTGAAATCTTATGAAAACAAAAGAGATCATCACAAGAGCCCGCGAACTCGCCAAACCATTTCGCATCAGCAAAGGCAAAGATTTCCGCCTTAAAGATGTTGATCCGGATGACACGCTTGAATTCACCAAGGAAGCAGATAAACCGAGAGCAAAGGAAGCGCTGGCGACCGGCGTCACAGCCCTGGCCGAACTGCAGGACAAGCTTTATGCCCAGGACAAATGGGCTGTGCTCCTGATCTTTCAAGCCATGGACGCAGCCGGCAAAGACGGCGCCATCAAGCATGTCATGTCTGGAGTAAACCCACAGGGTTGCGAGGTCTATTCGTTCAAATCCCCCTCGGCTGAGGATTTGGATCACGATTACCTCTGGCGCTGCATGAAATGCCTCCCGAATCGCGGCCACATCGGAATCTTTAATCGCAGTTACTATGAAGAGGTGCTCGTTGTCCGGGTGCATCCCGAGTTTCTGGCAAAGGCAAAGCTGCCTCCAAAACTTGTGGGCAACAATATTTGGGAAGAGCGATTCGAAGACATTCGTAATTTCGAGCAATATCTGGCGAGAAATGGGATCATCGTGCGCAAATTCTTTCTCCACGTTTCAAAGAAGGAACAAAAACAACGATTTCTCGACCGAATCGACGATCCATTGAAAAATTGGAAGTTCTCGTCCAATGACGCCAATGAGCGCGATTTCTGGGACGATTACATGAACGCGTACGAAGAAATGATTCAGGAAACTGCGACGAAGCACGCGCCGTGGTATGTCGTGCCGGCCGACAACAAATGGTTTACCCGTGTTGTTGTTGCCTCGGCGGTGATCGAAACTCTCGCCTCCCTCGATCTTGCATACCCAGAGGTCGATGACTCCAAACTCAGGGAGCTGTCCGCAGCGAAAAAGAAGTTGGTGAGCAAGTAGCGTCGCGTCAATCGAACGAGAGCTCGCGGTCTTGTTTCGCGTGTAGGTCTAAAGTCCAATACACGAACCGGCGCGTTTTCTCCGAAACTTATGCGTTCGAACTAGAGAATCGGCAACCTGCCGCCGCGATCACGTGCCTCGACAAAACGAATTGGGTAACTTATACAGCGGGGAAAAGTCATGAAACGTGAAGCACAAGATTTAGTCATCCGATTTGCTGAAAACGCGCGGCGTCGACACTGCGGGCGGTTCGCTCTGTTAATTGCGTTTGCCGTCCTGGCGTTGCCAACTCGCGCGAACGCCTCGCTTTTTCACGGTGAGACGCTCGACGCGATCGCCAATGGCATCTCGTGGGTCGTGCTTATCATCGGGCCGATTATTGGTATCGCTGCGTTCTGGATGGTGCACATTCTGCCGGAAAAAATTGCGGAAAAGAGAAGACACCCGCAGGCTAAGGCGATTCAATGCGTTTGCCTGCTCTCGCTTTGTTTTGGCGGAATACTTTGGCCGCTCGCGTGGCTTTGGGCTTACACCAAGCCGGTCTTGCACAAGATGGCTTATGGCACCGACGTAGGTGAACCGCACGGCCACGGCGGTGAGGTGACCGAGGAGCAAAAAGAGATCGAAAACCTCCGAGCCCGTGTCGCGGAACTCGAAGCAAAAACCAGGTCAGGACTGAGTTAAGACGCAATGGAACTCATTCTCCTTATCATCTACTCCGTCATCGTCTGGCTGATCTTCTTCAAGTTCAAGCTGCTGCCGTGGAACATCACCAGCCAGGTAATTGTTGTCACCATCCCGATCATCGCGCTGACGATTCTGATTTTGTTCATGAACATCTGCGCGCCGTCGTCGTCCGACGTGCGGGCGCAAAATTATGTAATTCCGATAGTGCCGCGTGTGACCGGTCAGGTAACGGAGGTTCCGATTGAACCAAACCGGCCCATCAAGAAAGGCGATGTGCTTTTCAAGATCGACCCGGTGCCTTTCGAAGCGGCGGAAAAAGCCGCCGAGGCCACGCTGCGCGGGGCGCAGGACCAACTTAATAACGCTGCGAACAAAAAAGCCTCTCTGACTCCGCGGATCGACCTGGCGAAAAAGCGGGTCGAGCAATTCACAGCGCTCTCCGCAGCCGGGGCCGGGAAGCGGGCGGATCTTGAGCAAGCGCAAAGTGATCTTGGGAATCTCCAGAGTGAGTTCCTTGCGGCCGACGCGACCGAATCGCAGGCCAAAGCGCAGATCGCAAAATCGGAAAACGACCTGATCAATGCGAAATTCGATCACGAAGGTACGACATACCTCGCGCCGGCCAATGGTCGCGTAGCAAATCTCGCGCTGCGCCCCGGGGTGCGTGCGACGCAATTTGCGACCATGCCGGTGATGAGCTTTATCGAGGAGGACGACCCATGGTTGCTCGCCTTTTTCCGGCAGAACGAATTGCGCTATGTAGAGGCCGGGGACGAGGCGGAAATCTACATGATGCAGTACCCGGGTCGCATCATTAAGTGCGTGGTCGACTCGATTCTGTGGGCCACGGCCCAAGGGCAGATGCCAATCAGCGGGAACTTGCAGAATACACTACCGGTAGCCGCACCGGAACAGCGCATCGCGGTACGCCTCGTCCTTGCGCCTAAGGACCGCCGGCTTTTCCTCGCCGCCGGTGCCCGCGGTGGAGGCGCCATTTACACCGAACACGGCAAGATGATCCACATCGTGCGCAAAGTCTTCCTCCGAGTTTCTGCGAAGTTCGACTGGTTTGTTTGGAAGCTTCATTAAAACGCGCGACCACATGAATAGCCGAGTACTGCTTGGGGTCGCCGTGTGCTTCATATTTGCCAGCTGCGCGATAAAGCAGCCGCCCTTTGGTGCGGATATCATGCCTGAATCGGCTCGGGCGCAAATCCCCGGCAGATGGGCCGGCCCGCATCGTAGCGGCGCCGTCGTGCCGAACTGGATTCGCGCTTTCGGTGACCCCGAGTTGACCGCGCTCGTTGCAGACGCAGTCGAACGGAATCCCGACCTCAAGGCTGCCGCCGCACGGGTGGAAGCATCGCGCGCCGCCGTGCGCATCGCAGCATCATCGCTCTATCCGCGCATTGCGATGAAGGGACTCGGCGAGCGGCAGGGGCAGCGTCTTAGTGGCGACCTTGGTCGCGACATCAATCCGCCGGACTTCGGGAGTTCGGGTGTCGAAAGTTCTGGCGGGGCCGGGCTCGACACCAGCGTGGATGAAACATCACAACGTTGGGTGTATGGCCTCGCTGCTGGTGCGGCATGGGAGGCCGACGTGTGGGGGCGGATTCGCTCGAAGAAAGCTGCCGCAAAAGCTGAAAGCGAGGCGCTCGAAGCTGACTATGAATTTGCGCGGCAATCGTTGGCCGCTGCCGTCGCGCGCGCGTACTTCTTTACCATCGAGGCTGCGCAACAGGAAGGCAACGCGCAGGAGACACTCAATCTTTATCAGCAGTATTCGAAGCTCACGGACGTACAAAAACAGCACGGCTTCGCGAGCGATTTCGACGTGGCGCAAATCAAGTCGCGCACCGCGAGCGCGGAGGATGCTCTCTACACCGCGCAACAGGCGCGGGCTCAGACAATCCGCGCGATTGAGATTGTCACTAGCCACTATCCCGCTGGCAGGTTCGATGTGCGACGATCCTTTCCCCGCCAACCGAGAAGCGTGCCCGCGGGCCTTCCCGCGCAATTGCTCGAACGCCGGCCGGATCTCATCGCCAGTGAACGCCGCTTCGCCGCCGCTTTTCATCGAGTGAACGAGGCTCGCACGGCGCGTCTGCCGCGCTTTGTGCTCAGTGCCGGGAGCGGGCTCGGAACCGCGCAACTCGATGGGGTTGGGACCCTCGATGCCGTCCTCTGGACTTTCGCCGCCGGAGTCACTCAACCAATCTTCTTTGGCGGTGAGCTCCAGGCCGCACAGGATCTTCGCACTGCCGAGCAAAAAGCCGCCGCGGCGAGCTATGTGGGACACGCGTTGCGAGCCTTCGGAGAGGTGGAAGACGCTCTCGCCAACGATTACTATCTGCGCCAACGCGAAGGCGCGTTAGGCGACGCAGTGTCGAACAGTGGCGAGGCCGTGAACCTCGGCGGGAAGCAGCTCGAACAAGGCCAGATCGACATGTTCACCATTTTGCGTCTCACCGGAGAAAATCTCGCCGCGAAAGTCCAATATACGCAAATCCGTGCCTCGCGTCTCCGCGAACGCGTGAACCTGTATCTGGCTCTGGGCGGTGATTTCGAGGGAACCGGCGCACCAAAATGAGTTCGATACTTCTCGTTTCACAGCAGTAAAGGGACGATTAGATAATGCACACGATTACGAATAATTATCGGGATGGTCACATTTTGAACCTGGGCTCCGGCGGCCAAAGCGGTCCTTATCTGGTTACGCAAACAGGCGTCTCTCCAACCGATGTGCTTCCAAAGGAACGAATGTTCGTGCTCCGCCCCGATGGGCGCTGGGTTGATTTCAATGCTTACGCCTGCCAGGGCAAACCGGAAGCCATGGACGACATTGTGTTCACGACGACAACGCAAATAATGGAGACGTTTGGAAAATTGTTTGGCCGGCCACAGGTTCTCGATTTGCCCGTTGATGAAGCGGGACTCAAGGCTTGGTTAGAACGCCAGAAGGATGGCAACCCGTTGGAAGCAGCTCGGGCCTGGGCAGTCGGATACCGCGAGCGCCACCGCAAAAAGCGTCGCGGCTAGCGCGACTTAACAGCATGGGTGACGAAACGGTTGCATCGAACGAAAGTGCCGCCGACTTACAACAACCCGCTCTTGAATCGCGGCCGAGCAATGGCCGACGACGGTATAACATATTTCCTGCTCTCAGCTGGCTGCGCACCTACCAACCAAACTGGCTGCGCGCAGACCTGATCGCCGGTGTTACCCTGGCGGCGTACCTCATGCCTGCCGGGTTGGCAGATGCGTCGCTTGCTAATCTGCCTCCTCAAGCCGGCCTATACGCCTGTCTCTTCTCCGGGCTTG
Source organism: Verrucomicrobiota bacterium (assembly GCA_046725275.1). GTDB lineage: Bacteria > Verrucomicrobiota > Verrucomicrobiia > Chthoniobacterales > UBA10450 > Udaeobacter. Next base: position 254 of record JBKOYE010000119.1, on the reverse strand, counting down.
TTTTCTGGTTATTTTGCAGCTCGCGGCACACAGCTATCACGGTTACCTCGGCCATTTCAGTACTGGTGGGAGCATCGCTTGGCGATCTGGCCGGAGGCGACGCTTCACGATTTTGGGCTTTGGCCTCGTGCACGGCGTTGATCGTCGGCGCACTGGCTTTCATCGCGTGGCTAGCCAGGGCAGGCGTGATCGTGAATTTCATTTCCGAAAGCGTACTTGTCGGTTTCAAGTGCGGTATCGCTCTGTTTATAGCC
>JBKOYE010000035.1:0-4856 GCA_046725275.1 Verrucomicrobiota bacterium | reverse complement strand
CCGCAAACGTGCTCACGAATTCGTCGTGATTTCCAGGGATGTAAACAACCGGCACGCCCTTGCGCGCTTTGCGCAAAATCTTCTGGATCACGTCGTTGTGCTGTTGCGGCCAATAAATTGCGCGCCGCAGCGACCAGATATCGATCAGGTCGCCCACGATGTAGAGCGTGTCGAAATCCGTCTCGCGCAAAAAATCCAGTAGCGCAGTGGCGTTACAACCGCGCGTGCCCAGGTGCGCGTCGGAAATCCACGCGGCGCGATAACGCTTCGGTGGTGGAAATGGCTCTGATGAATCGCTGAACGCGAAGCGCTCCTGAGCGTTAACAGTTGGTATTGGATTCCGTCGGGGGAGAGTCAGCGCCGGCATGCGTGATCAGATGCAAACGTACAAATCGGCAGGCGAATCGACAAAAAAAATAGCGTTACATTTGTGTGGCAAAATGACCGCGGACACGAGCGCTCCCACTTGCGAGCATCCGTTTACGCCTCAATGATGTAGCGGAGTGAAAAAACTTACCGCTGTATGCACGATCGCGGGCGCGCTTGGTATAGCAGGCTGCGGCCTCTCCGGGTCGGGTGAGGCTGTCAGAGAAGACCCCGGTCGAACCGTCTATCGAGCTGCGGAAGCTCCTCCGGACCTCCCGGACATCGCGCCAGTACGACAACAGGTGCCGGGGGAAAAGCGCTGACGATATCCCGAAGTTCTCCGCTGAGGACAGAGGACGCTACAACTCTGCTGTCACAGAAACGTAACATTAATTCCATTGCTGGTTTCGCGGCTGTTTCGCATCGTCGCGAGTGTGGAAACCACCGCGCAAGAGTTGTCGATTCCGGCTGAAAAAAGCGCGTCTGGATACCGACGGCGAACCGCCGAATCAGCCATCAGAGCTTTCTTTGGCAGCAACGCGCTCGTTGCCATCGTCGTACTGACATTAATTACGATTTTCCTCTTTCGCGAGGGCTTCGGTTTTTTCGGGCAAAACCTGGCGAACTTGCGGCTGTATCGGCAAGCGGGCCTCGAATACGTGGACATCATCCGGGCGCAAGCCGAAAAGCAGACGGCTCTCTCGCGTCAACTCGGCGATATCCGGCTTCAACAAATGCGAGCCGGAGCCGACCTGGCGGCGCTCGAAAAATTCGGTGAGTTTGCAAATAAATTCAGCGACACCGGCGAACAGTTAAACGGATTGGTCTCGGACACGACCGACCAGGCGCAGGCGCTGCGTGAAACGATGCTGCGGCTCGGCAGCCACGCTGGTGCTTCTGTGATCGAGAGCGAATCGCAGGATGAACCAAGCGCCACGGCCGTGCCCGCTGGCAACGAAGCGGAGCAATTGGCTGCGCTTCGTTCTGCAACGGACAAGTTCGCGCAAATTGCCGATTCGCTGAAGGCGCAGATAAATGAACTGCTGGCCGCGCCTCCGGCGTTGGCCACTGCCAAAGCGCGCAAAGCCTTCGCAAAATGGAAAACCGAAGTCGAAGCGTATCTGAACCAGCTTCCCGTCGTTGTCGAAAAACTTCGCGCATGGGACCCGAACAAACCAGTGCCCGCGTATCGCGCCGTCACCTCTTTTCTGTTCGGCACGCAGTGGATCACAGCGAGTTTTTGGCAGGATTGGTACGGCATCATCCCGTTGTTTGTGGGTTCGCTGCTGGTCTCGATCGTCGCGCTGCTAATTGCTGTTCCACTCGGCGTTGCCGGGGCGATCTACGTGAGCGAGGTCGCCGCACCGATTGAGAAAAGCCTGATTAAACCATACGTCGAATTCATTTCGGCGATCCCCTCTGTGGTGCTTGGCTTCTTCGGCATAGCTGTGCTCGGAGAAACAATCCGTGCTATTTCACGCGCCTCGTTCATGCAATGGGTACCGTTCTTTCCAATCAGCGAGCGGCTGAACGTTTTTACCGCCGGTTGTTTGCTGGCGTTGATGGCTGTACCCACGATTTTTACTCTTGCCGAAGACGCGCTGCGCAATGTGCCTCGCGGTTTTAAGGAAGCTTCCTACGCGCTGGGAGCCAACCGACTTCAAACGATCGTGCGCGTGCTCGTGCCGGCGTCGCTGTCGGGCATTGTGTCAGCAGTTCTGCTCGGGCTCGGCCGCGTCATTGGAGAAACAATGGTCGTGTTGCTCTGCGCTGGAAATCGGATCGCAATTCCTGATTTCACACAGGAACTCGGCGCATTTTTCCAGCCGGTGCACACCATGACCGGAATCATCGCGCAAGAAATGGGCGAGGTCGTTCGCGGCAGCATCCACTACCGCGCGCTGTTCATGGTGGGCCTAGTGCTGTTCGCGATCACTCTGGCAATCAACTACGGCGCGCAGAAGCTCGTCACGCGTTATCGCATGAGCATTGGATAACATGGTCACAGCCTCTTCCAATAGCCGCCGCAGCTTTGTCCAATCGTTCATGTTTTGGGCGTTTCGTCTCGCCACGTATTTCGTGCTGGCGTGCGCCACCTACATCTTTCTCGATATCGCGATCAAGGGAAGCCGGACGGTATTCACCAATCACGCGCCGTTCATCAATGTGAAATTTCTCACGGAAGCGCCGCAGACGCTCTACGTCTTTGAGTATCAGGGAAAAAAAATGGAGCTGAGCGATCGCGAATTCCGGAAATGGCAGGAAACGCACAAGGAAAATGTTGACGCCACCAGCATCGCCTATTCTGCCGGCGGGATTTGGCCGTGTATCGTCGGTACGGCACTGCTCGTTATCGGGTCCATGGTCGTGGCCCTAATCATCGGAATCAGTGCGGCGATTTATCTCAGCGAATACAGCCGCGACACCCGCTTTATTCGGTTCATTCGCGTCGCGATTTTAAATCTGGCCGGCGTACCATCGATCGTGTTCGGCCTTTTCGGTTTCGGGCTGTTCGTAATCTTTTTTGGCTGGAACGTTTCGCTGCTCGCGGGCTGGTTCACATTGGGTCTGATGATTTTGCCGGCGATCATTACCGCCAGCGAAGAATCGTTGCGCGCGGTGCCGAAAGGTTTGCGCGAAGGGTCACTGGCGCTTGGCGCGACCAGTTGGCAAACCATCCGCAAGAACGTTCTGCCTTATGCGATGCCGGGTATTTTGACTTCGTCGATCCTCGGCATCGCCCGTGTCGCAGGTGAAACCGCGCCGATCATGTTCACAGCCGCTTATGCGATGCGCGATGAAATGCCGTGGCAGGTGCCCAAGTGGACCGATTTCTTTTTCCAGGGCGTCATGGCCCTCCCGTACCACATTTACGTTGTTAGCTCGAAAATTCCGCAGAACGAATACACTGAACGGGTTCAGTATGGAACGGCGTTTGTCTTTCTGATAGTCGTGATGCTGATTGCATTAGCCTCCATTGTGCTGCGGGAGAAACAAAGGAGACGCTTATCATGGTGAACCTAATGGACGCGCCACAAACAACCCGGGAACAAATGCCATCGCAGACTCTTGAACCGGCAGCAAACGGGACGGAAAAACTTCAGGTAATGATCGACGTGCGAGAAGTCGATTTCACCTACGGTGATAACAAGGTTCTCCACAACATCTCGCTGCAAATGCCGCCGCGTGCCGTGACAGCTTTTATTGGACCGTCCGGCTGCGGGAAGACCACTTTGCTGCGTTGCATTAACCGGATGAACGATCTCGTTGACGGCTCGCGCATCAGTAAGGGCGCAATTCACGTTGACGGTATCGATATTAATTCGCCCGGATTGGATGTCGTGGACTTGCGCCGGCGTGTCGGAATGGTGTTTCAAAAATCCAATCCATTTCCCAAATCGATTTACGAAAACATCGCCTACGGCCTGCGCGTGGCTGGTGTCAAGAAACGTTCGCGCATCGATGAAGCAGTCGAGAAAAGTCTGCGATCAGCCGCGTTATGGGACGAAGTCAAAGACCGGCTGGAGACCAACGCATACGGATTGTCCGGCGGTCAGCAACAGCGTTTGTGCATCGCGCGCGCGCTCGCCGTCGAACCCGAGGTAGTATTGATGGACGAGCCTTGCTCGGCGCTGGACCCGATCGCCACGGCAAAAATCGAAGAACTGATCCAGGCGCTCAAGACGCAGTACACAATCGTGATTGTCACTCACAACATGCAGCAGGCCGGCCGCGTTTCCGACTTCACCGCGTTCTTTTACCTCGGCAAGCTAATCGAGTTCGGCCCAACGGTGAAAATCTTCACAAACCCCGGCGAAAAACAGACCGAAGATTACATCACCGGTCGCTTCGGTTAATCCCTCATCGCGGGATAGATTTGCGGCGGTCGCGAAGCGCCGCTACAGAACGAGCATGAAAATTCCGTGCTTGTTACTCGCGACGTTTTTCTGCGCCGCGGCGACGCTCCTCGGAAATGATGACTTAAGGGAGCGTTTGCAGCCGGCGCTTGAGGCGATCACGCCGGACGGTCTGCTCGCACACATCAAAGTTCTTGCGTCGGATGAATTCGAGGGGCGCGCCCCGGGGTCAAAAGGCGAAGACCTTTCAGTCAAATACATCACCGATCAGTTCAAGAAGATCGGGCTTAAACCGGGAAATCCCGACGGGACATACACCCAGGAAGTCCCCCTCGCCGGGATCGAAAGCAAACCACGAATGTCCTTCGTCATTGGCGACAAAACGATGGATCTGAAATATCCGGATGATTTCGTTGCTTCATCGGCGCGGCTCCAGCCGGAGATCAAGATCGATAAGTCCGAAGTGGTCTTTGTCGGATACGGCGTTGTCGCGCCGGAGTACGGCTGGGACGATTACAAAAATGTCAATGTGAAGGGCAAAACGTTGCTCATGCTGATAGGCGATCCACCGGTTCCGGAACCAAAAGATCCATCAAAACTGGACAATAAAATCTTCAAAGGAAAAGCGATGAC
>JBKOYE010000062.1:0-14321 GCA_046725275.1 Verrucomicrobiota bacterium | reverse complement strand
TCTGGCCTCCGGGAACGACGAAATCGTCTGCCAGTTCGTCGTCAAACGGATCGAACGCCGCTTCGAAGTCCTGCGAGGAAGTGGCATTTGCCGAGGCGTTGTCGTACTGATCGTATAACACGACCCGCGGAGCTTTCGGCGCTCGGGGAATCGGCAGCACGTGCGCGGCACGAGCGCCACTGGTGCTCTGAGGAACGTCTGACATACGCGGCAGCTCCGGTAAGCTGCGAACGTCATAGGGAAGAAGCCGCGAGCCAGCCTTAGACTGCGAAACAGCTTTAGAGTGAACGCCCGAGAGCTTCGTCGCCTGAGCCGCTCCGCTCACAGGCGGCGCAGCTGCGAATTTTGCAGCCATCTTTGCGTTGCTCGCCGGATTAGCTACGCCTCGCTTCGTCGCATTTCGCTGCGCCAATGCGAATGGAATGGCGCAGACGGCCAGAAGCAGAAGCAGATAAAATGCGCTTCGGATAAGATGCGCTTTGATGGTGGGATTAATTTGCTTTTTCATTTAGTGTTGTCCTCAGTCGAACCTTGGTTGATCCCTGAGTTGAACAGAGATTTGGGTGCAACCCTGATCTTCCCTGCTGGAAAACTAGATTTTGCCACGGGACACCCTTTTTAGGCCGGCGCGCCAAAAAATGTCAATACTTTTCTCTTAACAATATTTTTAACCACGGATCACACGGATTTCGAAGAAATAACCAACGTTGCGGTTACCAGGGCTGTAGTGTGCGTTGTCGGCAGCGCATCGGGACCGCCCAAGAGCTGCTCATGCGTCGATAGCAATTCGACTGCGGCCAATGGCGTCGCGCGAAGCTGCAGGCTGGGACTCCTGAACTCTTCGCCCATGGCTCGCGGAGCCGTGGCTACAACTAATCACCGATCACCCGCCTCCGAACGCCCATCGGAAAAGATGCGCTTTAGTGGTGGGACTAATTTGCTTTTTCATATCTTCGAAGCGGGACAACTTTTTTCAGTCAGGCAGGCAGGAAAGTGCCAAGATTTTCCTAACGATTTTTCGCTGCGAATGGACCGGGATAGCTCGGCTCCGCAATGGAGGGCGGAGCTCTGCAATGCCAAAAAAACCGTGCGCGGGCTCGCGGGCTCGCTCTTCATTTTGCCTACGAATGACCAGTTGAAGCACCAATCGCGGCACGCGAAACATGCGCCTCCCAAGAAAATCTCGTTTAACAACTGGCTCCGCCCGCTGCGGTTTCTTCATCCAGCACAGCGATCGCGCGGTCATAGGTGGCCTTTGCTTCCTCGTGTGAGTTACCCACTGCGGTCAGCCCCATTCTTCCAAGCTCACCCAAGGCACTCATCATGTGAAACACCACACCTGTCTGGCGCGTTTGACCGAAGTGGAGATTATGGCGCACCACGATGTCGAAAAGATCGTCCGGAGTCAAAGTGCGATAGCGCGGCGATTCGACGTGGTCGCTGGCGACAAAAAATTTCTGCTGGCCATTCGGCGCCGTGAAGATGCCGGTCTCGGGATTGTAGGTGCCGTCGGTCAGAAATTGCAGAGTCAAAAACGGATGAGTCGTGCCACCTTTTCTTAAATTAATCTCAATCGCATACGGCTCCCATTTTCCATCCTTCGAGCGCACGACCACAAAATCCAACGCGAACCGACCGATAACACCTTCTTTCGCCAAACGCCTGCCTACCTTCGCAGCTTCCTGACTGATCAGACCGGCATAGGCTGTGTCGGCCGGGAAAACGCAGCCAAGATAGCTTTGCCCTGACGGGCCGCCCAAAAGCTGGTCATGCGTCGATAACAATTCAACCTTGCCGAGCGGAGTGACACGAAGCTGCACACTAGGGCTTCTGAACTCTTCTCCCATGATGCGCTCCTCGACGACCCCCTCGCGCTCCTGCAACTTCTTCATGTAACTGTCGTAAGTAACTCCCTCTAACTCAAACTTCATTGCGCGAAGGCGTTCTTCTAACGTAGCTTTGTCTCTGCCGTGGTCACCACCCCCGGCTACAGGCTTGTCCGCCGTAGCTTCAGCGAAGGAGGATGCAAGCCCTCCTAGGTCGATGATGGCGTTGCCTTCGCCGGAGACGCCTTCGTTCAGCTTTACCATCACTTGCTTGATCGAAGGTTTCCTGGCTCGCATATCCGCGATCGCATTTAGTAAGTCTTCCTTGCTACCAACGTTCTCGCGCCCCACTGGATGCGGAACATTTTCTTCCATGAAAATTCTCCGGCAACCGCTCTTTGTTCCCAACGGAAAAAATTTTGGATCGGCGCCATACATCGGGATGCCAAGCCGCAACGCCAGTTCTTTCTCGCGATTGGTTGTGTTAAAAGGAACAAGGTGCGCGCGATCGGGATCCATTACTAAGGAGCGGATACGATCGATTAGCCGTGGCCGAGCGAGTAATTTGTCGCTGAGCGGCCGCACAGACCCGTCCATGGGTGAAGGAAGAAATAGCCGCTGCCGCGCGTGGCTCGGGATGACGCCGGGCAGAAGATCGAGGTAATAATCGATGATGCTGGGCAGAATCGTTTGCGACGTCACATAGATCAGGCGCGCCCGCGGCTGGCGAAGCAGCAGTAACAAAAACAAGAAGCGTTCCTCGTACGCCTGCATTACCGCGCCCGAGTCTATCCCGTCGATCGACATCGAGGGTACGACCACGATCGTTTGCGGGTCTTGATTGAATCGCTCGATCGATTTCCACAAGGGCATCAGCTTCTTCTGCAACTGATCGAACTCGGTCTGTGAATCAGAAATGGATGAACTCATGTTAGAAACGCGAAGTATTCACGAACAAGTGCGCCAAGCGCAAGGTGGAACGCGTTGTCCTCAACGCGTTGGAAATCATGCGCTTTGCCGGCTGATATCTCCGCCTTCGGCGATTAGCTTGGGCATAGTTTCGCCGTGGCGAGCCGATCCACTTCTGAGAGATCTGTGTTACCTCCTTCGTCCAAACGAATAACCACGACGAGTTCTACCGCCGCCGATTGCGCGACGGGCACTCGTCCCTGATTCCGGTTCAAATAGCGCGGTGTATAGGTAGGGAAACTTTTCCAGTTTCAGTCGCGGAATTTTTTGGCCGATAAAATGTTCGATTGCCTGCACGGCGGGGACTTCCGCGCCGTTCATGAGCGTGAATGCGTCGCCTACATTTTGCGCACGCCCCGTTCGGCCGATCCGGTGAACATAATCCTCCGGATGCTCCGGCACATCGTAATTGATCACGTGACTTACGCCCGCGATGTCTAACCCGCGCGATGCGATATCGGTCGCAACCATCACTTCGTATTTACCGCTTTTGAACCCCTCTAGCGCCTCGATGCGTTCACGCTGCGTCCGATTGGAATGCAACACCGCGACCGCATGTTGCGCGTGCTTGAGGAAGTGCGAGACCCGGTCGGCATTCTGTTTGGTCCGGCAAAAGATCAATACGCTGTCGAAATTTGTTCGCTCTAACAGCGCCATCAGTAGATCGAACTTTTGTTCCGCTGCCACGGGATAGACAGCATGCGTAACGGTTTCCGCAGGTGAACGGCGCGCGCCAATCTCAATTAGCACCGGATCGCGCAACACCCACGCGGCCAGGCGCTCGATCTCTGGCGGCAACGTGGCGGAAAAAAGCAGAGTTTGCCGGTCCGTTGGGATCTTTTCGACGATGCGACGCACGTCCGGGAGAAACCCCATGTCCAACATCCGATCCACTTCATCGAGCACGAGAATTTTGACCGATTGCAAACTCAGCGCGCGTTGTTCAAGCAGATCCAGCAGGCGCCCCGGTGTTGCGACTAAAATGTCCACGCCGCGCTTCAATGCCTCACGTTGTTTCCCATAACCAACGCCGCCGTGCACAAGACCGACCCGCAAATCTGTGAAACGGCCATAATCACGAAATGCCGTGTCCACTTGCGCGGCCAGCTCGCGCGTGGGCTCGAGCACGAGACAATCCGGCTGCTGCCGGACGCCGTGCTTTCCTAGCAAAGTCAGAATCGGTAAGGCAAACGCCGCGGTCTTGCCCGTGCCGGTTTGCGCCGTGCCGATCAAATCTTTTCCGGCAAGGATAATGGGAAACGCGCGAAGCTGGATCGGCGTCGGTTCGACGAATCCCATCGCCTGCGTTCCACGCACGATCTGCGGCGAAAGTCCGAAACGATTAAATGACACGGCTTTACTTTAACCAAAAAGCCAATCATTACACCCTTTCGTCTGCTTTGACGTGACAAGCGACTGAAGACGAACGCGTTGTAAGACTAACAAATCAGGACCTTCGCCCAAAGCGCACCAGTCAAGTTCCTCTCCTAACGAGTCCGCGAGTCATAGCATTCGGCGAAGAGGATGAGTCAACAACAGCGCCGTTCTTGTCTCTGATTGGCGCCATCGCGGAAAAAAATAAAAAAACTTACAGCTGAGCGAAACGTGGAATGCGATTCACGAGTTAGAAATTCAGCAATCCGGGTAAAAACGGACATTGAAAAAGCGGGAAACATTTAAAGGAAAAACACTAGATGAAAAAGCAAAATAACAATTCCACCAAAGCACATCTCATTCGAGGAGCATTTTATCTGCTTCTACTTATCGCCGTCTGTGCCATTCCATTCGCATTGGCGCAGCGAAATGCTACGAAGGGAACCATGGCCCAGCAGCAAAGGCCTGCTGCGGTGCCGAGATCACAAGGGGAGATGCCCAACGACGCTGTACTGTTCTCTGCAAGCGCGCGCGTGTCTCAGCTCCCGTTGCGGAATAGCGGCGTTGCAGGATATCACCCGCTACGAGTTCTGGCCCCGCCGAAAGCTCCGCAGGTGGTTTTGTATGATCAGTATGACAATGCTGGACTCAACGCCACCTCTTCGCAGGATTTTGAAGCTTCGTTGGATCCTTTCGACGACGAGTTGGCGGACGATTTCGTGGTGCCTGGGGGCCAGACCTGGAACGTGGACACGGTTGAGGCGGATGGGGTGTATTTCAACGGTCCCGGGCCGGCCGCCAGCTTTAACGTGCGTTTCTATTCCGATAGCGGCGGGCTTCCTGGTGCGCTGGTCGACAGCCGCATTGGCATGTCGTATGTACAGAGCGGAACCACCTTTAGTGTCACTGTGAGTCCGGCCGTCGCTCTCGCTGCCGGGACGTATTGGGTGTCGGTTCAGTCTCGGCAGGATTTTACTCCATTTGGTCAGTGGGGTTGGACTGATCGCACGGTGCAGTCCAACAGTGCTGCGGCGTGGCAAAATCCAGGCGGTGGCTTCGCTACCGCCTGCACGACTTGGGGCCAAAGAGGTGCCACTTGCGGTATCGACCCAGGGGTTCCCGATCAGGTTTACCGGCTCCTCGGGACGACCGGCGGGGGCGGCACGCCTACTCCGACGCCCACCGGCAGCCCAACATGCACGCCGATCGAGGTTACCGGAAGTATCGATCTTGGCGATCCGACGCAGTTTGATCGACTCTTCCGCAGCGGTATTGCGCAAACGTGTCCGGCGAGTACGACGTGCTCGATTTTTGGTGATCTGAGTCCGCACCATTATGATTCCTACTCGTTTACGAACACAGCCGGGGCCACTCAATGCGTGCACATCGATACGAATACGGCGTGCACCGGCACCAACTTCATCTTCACGGCTGCTTATCTGGGGAGCTTCGATCCAAACAACGTCTGTACTAACTGGATTGGAGACTCAGGCTCGAGTCCGAATCCCGAAATAGCGTTCGACGTTGATGTTCCTGCCGGGCAGACCCTTGTTGTGGTGGTAAGTGAAGTGACCTCTAACGCGGGTTGCGCAAGTTATACAGTGACCATAGACGGGTTGTGCGGCCAAGGCACGCCTACCCCGACGCCAACAGCGACCCCGACTCCGACGCCGGGTGGGATTGTGCTGAGGGCCAATACGCAGAGGATTAACGAAGAAACGCTGCTGGTTCATCTCAGGTGGAAAGGAACGACCACGCCTAGCGTGAACATCTACCGCAATGGAGTTCGGATCGCGAGGGTGCCGAACCAGCCCAAGAGCTATGCGGACACGCTCACTGTCCCAGGAACCTACACGTATCAGGTGTGCGAGTTTGGTACTGGCAACTGTTCGAACGAAGTGACGGTGACGTTCACCGGCAGCGGCCAGTAGGGAGAATTAAGCAAGGTAACTTCAATCAAGGCGGCGTCGCCCAAGCGGCGCCGCTTTCGTCTTTAGGAACTCGGTACGAGTATATGATGTAGGCAGCAGGGGAGTTGTGACCCCGGCTATGGCGAGATAATAGCGCAAAGGCAAGCGGCTTCGCGCGAAGCGGCCGAGCCTGATTCGCGAACCGAAGCGACCAAATAGTGGGCCACGTGATGTCCGATGATTCGGCCTCTCCATTTTCATTCCAGTCGAAAAGTTGACCTCTTTGAGCTTCAACGGAAATCAGGCCCTCATGACGGGCACTGGAAGATTGGCAAACGAAGGTTAGTTTCGCCGTCGACATCACCTACAACAACGGACCTAGTACCACGACTTCTTCTCAATCCAGTTTGGCAACGGCTACTCGGCGAGCGGTTATCCGTTAAACTGAGATTATCTCGATTATTAGAACTCAACTGGCTCCGTTGAAAAGCGCAAGCAGCTTTCTCTTAGTCGGGCAAGCCAACTTTTTGAACGAGTTCTTGGAAGCGCTCGTCCGAACGGAGCGAGTCGAACATCGGCACCGTCTTGAAATCAACGACATGCTGCGTGTGTTCTGCGTAGACCTGTTGCAATAGCGCGATTGCTTTGTCCTTATCTCCCAGCCCAGTGTAAATCCAGGCGAAATGATAAGGCGGAACATACTGTTGGCTTGCCAGCCGCTGCAGTTCAGCCAGCGTGGTTAACGCTTCAGCGCGCCGGCCCGCCACGGCATAAACGTAACCTAATCCCGCCAGATAATCGGGTCCGCGCGCACGCGCGTTTTGCATCTCGGCGATCGCCTTGTCGTGACGGGCCAGCGCGGAATAAGCCAGCGCCAGATCAAAATGGGCCAGCGTGAAGTTCGGATCGAGTTCCAATGCCTTTTGATATTGAGCTATAGCTTCGTCATAGCGATGGCCGAGATAGTAAACCCAACCAAAGTCGGTGTTGATAATCAGCGAGAGCGGATCGAGTTCACGAGCACGCTGGATGTGGTTGAGCGCCTCTGCATTTCGCCCGATGAGCGCCAACCCGAGCGCTATGTTGTGATGCCCCGCCCCAGATCCGGGGCTAAGCGTGATCGCGCGCTCGCTTTCGGCAAGGCCCTCTTTCCATCTCCATTGGAAGGAGTAGACCTCAGCCATCGCCGCATGAGCCTCAGCCAGGGAACTGTCAAGCTCGATAGCTTTAATAGCGGCCGCCTGCAACTTAGGTACGGCCTCACTCGCTGGGATCGGAACATACCAGACCGCGAGCTTGTAGGACTCGGCCAGATCACAATAGGCTAAAGCATAGTGGGCATCCATCTCTATGGCCTGCTGAAAAAACTGAATCGCTTTCATCAAGCCTTCTGCAGTACGTTGACTCTTGTAGTATCGGCCCTTCAGGTAAGCCTCGTACGCTGCTGCGTTTTCGGTTGAGCGACGGGCGGGTTTGCCGGCGCAGAGAACAGGCCGTAGGTGCTCGGCGACGTTGCAACTTATTTCATCTTGCACTTCGAAGATGTCGGCCGCGGCTCGTTCATAGGAGTCCCCGCTCCAGATGATGTGGCCGTCGGCGGCGGCGACTAGTCTAAGCTGGACGCGAATGCGATTCTTGCTCTTCAGCAAGCTCCCCTCGACAATGCTACCTACGCCGAGTCGCCGGCCCGCCTCTATCGGATCGATCTCCTTACCTTTGAAAACAAAAACTGACGCTCGAGAAATGACCTTCAGCTCCGGGATTTTTGAGAGTTCGCTGATAATACTTTCGGTTATGCCATCGCTGAAGTACTCGGCGGTCGGATCACCTGTAAGGTTTTTCAGCGGTAGCACCGCAACGGAACTGATGTTCGCAGGTGCACTGCTGCTGGATCTCACGAGACGGTACGCAATCGCCGCAACTGCGATTATCAGGCAAAGAGCAAGCGCCACGATCAACCTTCGCTGCATACGACGAGGACGCCGTTGTTCAGGCAGGAGCGAAATTTTCGCCTGCAATTCGGGCAGCGCAGTGGTGGTTCCGTTCGCTTCCGCGTTGTCAGCGATCGGCTGTAAGCGTTTGCGTTCTTCAGGAATCAACGGCGCGGGTACCTTGATTACTTCGCAGACGTCGGCCACAAACCGGTAGCCAACGCGCGGAATGGTTTCGATGAACTCGGCGTTGTCGCCATTCTGATTGAGCGCCTTGCGAAGTTGCGAAACCGCCACCGTTAGATTCGCATCCTCAACAATTACGTGTGGCCACAGCGCGTCCATCAACGTTTCGCGTTCCAGAAGCTTGCCTCGATTTTCGACGAGCAGAATTAGTGTCTGAATCGCTTTGGGCGATAACGCCACGACCTCGTCGCCGCAAAAAAGTCTGTGTCGATTCGGATCGAGCCGGAACGGACCAAACTCGTAGAAACGCCGCGCGCCGCTGGTGACCGCCCCTTTCAGTACTCTGCTCGATAGCGGTCCTTCCATTCTCTCTACTCCTTCTAAGGAAACGGCAGCGCCAAGTTGCGACCTCTTTAGAACATTTTAGAAAAATTTAGTCAAGCCTTAAGGACTTCGCGCGCGGGTGAGATAAAAGGTCGCCTCATGAGGAAGAACCCCGTTTTGCAATCCGCCTTCTTTGGCTCACATGTTTTCTTCGGTCTGGCAATCGTCCTAACCGGCATTTCTTTGGCGCTGGTTGGATTTGGCCGGTCGGCGGATGAGACGGCGCAGTCCGTCCCCTCCACGCGCGCCAGAAACTCAAGAGAACCAGACGCCATATTCGCGCGGAGCCCAGCGGAACCGCCTAAACCTGCGACGCCTTTTGTTTTCACTGTCACAAACACCAACGACAGCGGCACAGGCTCGTTGCGGCAGGCCATCCTTGATGCCAACAGCATGGGAGGAGGGACAATCAATTTTACTATCCCCGGTGGCGACGTTCACACGATCAGCCCGCTGACTGTTCTGCCAACGATCACCCAGACCGTGACCATCGACGGCTACACGCAGCCGGGAGCAAGTCCGAACACCAACCCAATTACGGGCCCTATCAACGCGATCTTATTGATCGAGCTCAATGGTCAATTTTCGGGCAGCAATTTTGGCGGCCTCACGATCAATGCACCAAACTGCACCGTGCGCGGATTAGTCATCAACAGGTTTGTGGGTGACGGCATTCGCGTTTGCACCGACGGCAATGTGATCGAAGGGAATTTTATCGGGACTAATCCGGCGGGAACAATGGCGTTCGGGAACGGCTCCGGCGCCGTCGCTGGCATCGATCTCGGCTTTTGCGGGACCTTTTCAAACAACACGATTGGCGGCACAACGCCGGATGCGCGCAATCTAATCTCGGGAAACATCGGTAACGGCATTTCGATGGGAGGGACAGGTAACATGGTGCAGGGCAACTTCATCGGCACTGATGTCACAGGCACGCTGGCTTTGGGAAACACCGGGCCGGGCGTTGGTAATGGCGGCTCAAGTAACCTCATCGGTGGTACCACGGTGGCGGCCCGTAATATCATCTCCGCTAACAACCGCGGCGTTAATGGAGGACTTGGATCCAACAATTTGGTGCAAGGCAACTTTATTGGCACCGACAGAACCGGAACCAGTGCCCTTCCTAACCCAAACGAAGGCGTAAATATCGGCGGCGGCTCCAACAACATCGTCGGGGGGCTGACGGGCACTCCCGGTACGCCACCCGGCAATCTGATTTCCGGCAATGGCGGCATTGGCTTGGACGTTTTCACCAGCGCACCAGCGGGGACTCTCATCCAAGGAAACATCATCGGCGCGAACATCACAGGTACACAAGCCTTGGGTAACGAACTGAACGGCATCAGCATTAACGGTCATGATTCTACGGTGGGAGGTACGGATCCTGACGCACGCAACCTCATCGCTTTCAACGGCACTCAATGTGTTGCAAGTCACGCCGGGGTAGCTGTAGCTGGCGACGCTGCCATCAACAACGCCATCCTCGGCAATTCCATTTTCTCTAATGGCGGTCTCGGAATCGATCTGACTTTTCCCTTCGATGGCAACTGCGGCGTCACAGCTAACGACCATTGCGACGTGGACACTGGCCCGAATAATAAGCAGAATTACCCAGTGATCAGCTCAGTCATAAGTGGTGGTGGTAACACCAACATTCAAGGAAGCCTGGATGCCGCGGCGAACACGAATTTCCGCATAGAATTTTTTGATAACGCCGTGTGTGATGTCGCGGGTAATGGCGAGGGCGAAGCCTTTATCGGCACAACGGACGTAATGACGGATGGCAATTGCAATGCGACGATAAATGTCAATCTACCCGTGACGGTACAGTCGGGTCGCGTGGTAACCGCAACCGTTACCGACCCGAACAACAACACTTCCGAGTTTTCCGCTTGCACGGTTGTGCAGGGGGCGACTCCGACACCCACTGCTACAGTAACGGCTACACCTACGGCTACTCCAACGGCAACACACACTCCCACGGCCACGCCGACTGCTACTCACACTCCAACAGCAACACCCACAGTTACTCATACACCGACAGCAACACCCACGACCACCGCAACAGCTACAGCCACGGCTACGGCGACACCAACTCCCACGCCGACACCGAGATCCAGCCCGACGCCGACTCCAACCGCTACGGCCACTCCCAGTGTTACGCCGTTCAACTGTGTTTTCGGACAAGGCTACTGGAAAAACCATGCAGAGTGGCCGGTAACCCAGTTGCAGCTTGGCAACGTGACCTACAGTCGCGAGCAATTGCAATCGATTCTGGAGAATGCTGTGCGCACAAATGGATTGGTCTCCGTTGCGCATCAGGAGATCGCGGCAAAACTGAACATTGCCAGCGGCGCGGATGGAAGCTGTATCCAACAAACATTGGGTGACCTCGACGCTTTCATTGGCGACTTGATTATTCCACCAGTGGGCAATGGGTTTCTCTCACCCAGAGACACGGCAGGATACGTGAGTACTCTGACGCAATACAACGAAGGCTTCTTGTGCAGTCCACCTTGCGGTGAGCCTGCGCCTTCAACACGCCCGACACCCGTTCCGCGGCCAAATTCGGGCTCGCCTCCGCCACGGCCCGTTCCACCTCCTCACATCACGCCGGTGCCGCCTCCACCGTCGCCGCGTCCTACTCCCGCGCCGCGGCCCTAGGAGCTTGAGCCCCGAGTAACAGTGACAGTGAAGCGTTCAGTTGTATGTTAGCACAGCGAGTTTGCCGAAGATCCGTAGCAGACCGATGTCGTACTTTCCGCAGAGCAATGCGCTGACATCGACAAGTTTTCCATCAGGTATCTGACGAAACGCCGCCTCGATCTCTTTCTCTTGCGCGGGCGCGAAGAATCGCTCTCGCGCCGTCGGGAGCTTGCCGCATTCGATCGCAGTCAGTAGATGCCCGTAAATCGTGCTGCGCACAAATCCGCGGGCGTGCGCAATTTGCTCGACTGATTCGCCTGCCTGAAATCGCCGCAATGTTTCCGCCTGGCTGTCATTCAATCGGGGCCGTCCCTGCGCGCCGGACAGCTTGTTTACGTGGTCGGCGAACTTTCGGCGCTGATTCGTGGCGAGAAAATTTTTGATCTCCGCCAGAAATGGCTCGCCAAAATCCTTCAGCTTCTGTTCTCCTACGCCGGGAATGCAACGAAACTCGTTTGAATTCGTCGGGTAATTTCTCGCCATTTCGCGGAGGGATACGTCGGAGAAGATGATATAAGCGGGCACGCCGCGTTCATCTCCGATCCGGCGACGCAACGCACGCAAGCGTTCAAACAATACTTCGTCGCATTCGACCGCGCCTGGCCGGCTTCGAGCGGCTTTCTCTGCGATATCGATTTGCTTGGTCAAAGTGATCGGTGTCCGCTTTCGCAACGTTTCCAGACCCGCGGGCGTAAGCGACAAGGTCGCAAACTTGCCCGGGGCGCATTCGACGAACTCCAGTCGCATCAATTCGCGACCGATTGCCTGCCATTCAGCGCGTTTCAGGTCAGCGCCTATGCCGTAAGTGGATAACTCATTGTGACCTCGTTCCCGGATCGCTGCCGTGTCTGCGCCGCGAAGGACATCAACAATGTGACCCAATCCGAATCCGAACCCGTGCCTCGCCTGGATGCGATACACGCAGGAAAGGAATTTTTGCGCGTGCACAGTTCCGTCGAACGTTTCGCGCGGCTGCAAACAATTATCGCAACCGTCGCATGATTGCTGCGAAAACGTTTCGCCGAAATATTCCAGCAACGTCGCCCGCCGGCATTCGCGCGTCTCGGCATAATGCACCATTTGCCGCAGTTGCGACCGTGCGATGCGCGCTTCCCTTTCCCTCTTTTCATCGATGAAATGGAGTTGCTTAGCCACATCGCTCGGGCTGAACAGCAACACGCATTCGCTTGGCAATCCGTCGCGCCCGGCGCGTCCGGTCTCCTGATAATAGCTCTCCAGATTTTTTGGCAGATCGTAATGCACCACGAAACGCACGTTCGGTTTGTTGATGCCCATCCCGAACGCGATCGTCGCAGTGACGACGCGCACATCATCGCGCAGAAATGCTTCCTGATTTTTCGTCCGCTCGGCTGTGGTTAGCCCCGCGTGGTATGGTTTCGCGCTCACGCCCTCCTCATTCAAATTTCGCGCTAGCGATTCGGTGCTCTTGCGGCTTGCACAATAAACGATGCCGCTGTCGTTAGGGCGGCTACGAATAAAGGCGAGCAGTTGCTCGTACGGCGCCGATTTCGGAACCACGCGGTATGTCAGGTTCGGTCGGTTAAAGCTGGCCGCGTAATGGCGCGCATCGCGCAAGTTCAGTTCCTTGATAATATCGGCCCGCACGCGCTCAGTTGCCGTGGCGGTGAGCGCCATGATCGGTACACCTGGCAAATGTTTCCGCAGCTTCTTGAGCTCGCGATATTCCGGCCGGAAATCGTGACCCCATTCGCTGATGCAATGCGCTTCGTCGATGGCGAATTGCGCGATGTTCCAGTTGAGCGCCCGCTCTAGAAATGTCTCCAGCATGAGTCGCTCCGGAGCAACGTAGAGCATGCGGTATTCGCCGCGATGCAGGCTGCGCCAGCGCGCCTTTGCCTCTTCCCGACCCAGCGTTGAATTTAAATATGTCGCCGGAATTCCACTAGTCTGCAGGGCATCCACTTGATCTTTCATCAGCGAAATCAGCGGCGATACCACAATGGTGAGCCCATCGCGCATCAAAGCCGGCAATTGAAAACACAGCGACTTGCCACCGCCGGTCGGCATCAGCACAAATACGTCCCGCCCAGCGAGTGCATCCTGGATGATCTCATGCTGCAACGGCCGGAACTGTTCGTAGCCGAAATGTTTCTTGAGCGTGCCGAGCAAATCCACGGTCTTATCTAGCGAAATGCGAGTATGCTGCACAGCGAATTTGCATCGCCCACGGGAGTGACTGCTTCCCAGCCGTCATGTTTCCATCGACCGCTAGGCTTTTCCTTGCTTCTCACGCTCCGCACTCTACCGAGAGCGCGGCCTCGATCTTGTCGGGCTCGCAGCGATAGATCATCGTCTGGCCGCCTTCATAGTAAATCGAGTGGACGATCACTTCGAGTTTTCCATCGCCATTCAGATCAAGGACCGCAGCAATCGTGTACACGTTAGGAGCCACGGACTCGTCGCGTTTTGGATAAACTTCACCGGCAACAACTTGCGTCTGAACCTTACCGGCGATTACACGGCGCAAGATAACGATGGAATAACTTCCACGCTTCGGAGCGTGCATAGGCACTTCGTCGCGATCGGTAAAATAGTTCGTGGCGTTGATTAACACCTCGTCCTCGCCATCTCCTTCCAAATCGATCCGAAGAATCCGTGTGATATTCACTTTGGGATCTGCTATTCCGCGAGCTTTCAAGAAATCGCGGACGGCGTCCATGTAAACGGGCTGAGTCCCGTCAGCGATCACCGGCTTTCGCGGCAGCGCATTCCACGGCGCAGCCAGCCCGATCACGCCATCTTCCGGTTTCGACGAGAGCGAAACCGTCAATGTGTCGGGACATGGCTCGTCAACAGATTTTGGTTTGCCCACGTTTACTTGGCCGACTTGTTTCGTTAGACTGTAAACCTGATAAGTGGTTTTGTTCGCAACCGACTTCGCCGCCGGCTCAGCCTTGATCCACTTTCCGTTTTTGGTTGCGCCGAAGAAGTAGCCCGTCTCGATTTCAATTATCGGGTGCAGATCGGCCGCGCTGACGGTCCCGATGCTCAAT
>JBKOYE010000097.1:0-26991 GCA_046725275.1 Verrucomicrobiota bacterium | reverse complement strand
GGAAACGCTATCGTTTTGATTCCATTTTCCACCGCGAGCTTCAGCGAATTTCCGTAGCAATTCGCCAGCGTGTCAGCTTCACCGCGTTCGCCGCCACGCCAGATCGGCCCCACAGTGTGAATCACAAAACGCGCGGGCAAGCGATGGCCGCGCGTAAGTCTCGCTTCCCCAGGCTGACAACCGCCCAGCGTGCGGCATTCGGCGAGCAGTGCGGGTCCTGCGGCGCGGTGAATCGCGCCATCGACTCCTCCGCCGCCTAGGAGCGTTGTGTTTGCGGCGTTCACAATGGCATCGACCGTTAACGTAGTAATGTCGCCGCGGAGGATTTCGATTGTGTCCATACTACAGTTCTCCGGAGCTCACCTGCATCCGCGCTCCCTTAGTTCGTGTTGCTCACGGCGCGAGTCGATCAATTTGCCACGATCCGTCCGCCAGCCGCGTGTAACGAAAGCGATCGTGCAGCCGATTCGGGCGTCCCTGCCAAAATTCCATCGTATCCGGTCTCAACCGGTAACCGCCCCAGTGCGGCGGCAACGGAATCCGTTTGTTACCAAAGCGCTCGGTGATCTCTGCCATGCGCGCATCGAGCACCCGGCGGGCGTCGATGATTTCGCTCTGACGCGATGCCCAGGCGCCCAACTGGCTTCCGATAGGACGCGAAAGAAAATAAGCTTGCGACTCTTCACGCGAGGTCTTTTCCACTCTTCCGCTGATGCGAATTTGCCGGTCGAGTTCGATCCAATAAAACCCAAGCGCGGCGTACGGATTGGTCTCGAGCTGTTTCCCTTTCGCGCTTTCGTAATTCGTAAAAAAGACGAACCCGTCTTGATCGAAACTCTTTAGCAGAACAATTCGTACCGACGGTCTTGCGTCGCGATTCGCTGTCGCAAGACTCATTGCATTGACATCACGAATACCGGCCTCAATCGCGGCGGTGAACCAGTTCGCAAATTGTCTGATCGGATTGGAATCCAGATCGCTCCGGCGCAGACCTTTCCCGACATGATCGTAACGTAAAGCCGCGGGATCGTGTGGAACTTCCACTAGCATAAAAAACTCGGCGCGACCTCCCGCCGCAAGGAAATTATCAAAGGAACGGCGGTGTCCAATCCGCTGCCGCGGCTGTACGGATGTTTTTAATCCATCATGGACGGCGGCAGGAATTCGAAGTAACCGATCTTTAGTTGGCCGTCTTCTTCGACGAGCACGATTTTGAGATTGAAGTAGGGATCAAAGTCCTCGCTCTTTTTCAATTCCTCTACGCTGATGCCCTCCTGCGCTGCCACCCGTTGAAGTTCCTGCGCCGACAGTTCGGTATGGATTTGGCCGCGCAAACTCGCCCGCCGGATGTTTGCGGGAATCCAGTCGGGCATCGCGCCGATGGCAAACATCGAGTCCATCGCGCCGAATTGTTCCTTGCTGCGTCGGTTCAAAACGTCGGGATCAGTCGAAAACACGCTTAGCATCTTCGGCGCGCGCGGTGCGCCACGGGCTGCCTCCACGTATTGCATCAAATAGGCGAATTGTTCCGCCGTCACGTTGATATACGGATTCGATTCGTATTGCTGGAAAGTGGTCTGTTCCTCAGCAGGCGTGAACTGGTTGAAGGACATCCGCGCCCTGGCGTGATTGGAAAGCAGCGCGTAAGCGTCTGGATATTTTCGGTTAGCAACGGCAAGAAAGAATGGTTTGGCCGCTACGAGATATTTGCGTTCAGCGGGTTTCGCATCCTTGTCCAAGAAATCATCCTCGCTCTTCTGGACAGTTTTCTTTTCGCCGTCATGACCTTTGCCGCAACTCGTTAAGGCCATCGGCAGCAGAATCGCCACGATGAGAATTGTGACACGACGAGCGGCTGACACTGTTAGAACTTTCCTTCTCTTCTGAGACGCCTTGGGAATGCTGTGGCGCAAGGTTGTAACTTGCGACTGTCGATATGGCAAGTTCGAAACCTTTTACAACTTCCACCTAATCTATCGCCCAGGGTGTTGGCAAATCATTGCCGACAACTTGAGCAAAGACGGTTGGACTTGGGGCTGTGTCTCGGGCGTGGATTGTCGCAGACGAACAATTTGCATTACAGACGCGCATCGCGGCGACCCAAAGCGTCTTGTTGTGCGAGCGGATGAAAAGCTAACCGCGGTCGTCGAACTCAATCTGTGATTCATGCTTCCGGCGAATTATCCTTGACAATCTGGCGATGTCTTTCCGAAACACTCCGGATATGAAAACACGCATTCCACCAATTTTAATTACATTTGCATTCGTCTGCTTTGGGCTTTTGCCACAAATGAAAGCAGTCAGTCCGGCGCCGGACGGGTGCTATCCCAATTTCACGACAGCCGAAGGGTGCGACGCGCTTAACTCCCTCAGCACCGGTCAAGGAAATACAGCAATTGGTTGGCGTTCACTGTTTGTCAACAGCACCGGCAGCTTCAACACCGGCGTTGGCGGTGGGGCGCTGGCCCTCAACAACGCGGATTCCAATACCGCAATTGGCGCTGCAGCGCTGTTGCTCAACACGACCGGCACACAGAACACGGCCATTGGAACTGACGCGCTCGTCTTTAACGATAGCGGCACCTTCAACACCGCCACTGGAGCGTTCGCGCTTTTTAGCAACACCGCTAGCAACAACACCGCGAATGGAGCTCTTGCACTTTCCCAAAATACCAGTGGCGGCGGAAATACGGCCACCGGAGCTAGTGCGCTCTCTAGTAACACTGAGGGAACCCAGAACACGGCTGATGGTAGTGGGGCGCTCGCGTTCAATACAAGCGGCGATTTCAATACGGCCACAGGTTCTGCAGCACTTGCACAGAATACGGACGGGAACGGTAATACCGCCTCCGGCTTCGGCGCACTCTCTCACAATATTAGCGGCGGCGACAACTCGGCCGTCGGCCGCAGTGCGCTGGAAAACAATGAGACCGGCTTTGGGAACACGGCTGTGGGAGTCGTTGCCGGCTCTAACGTTACCACGGCCAATAACGTCATTTGCATCGGTCACCCCGGTCAGGACGTGAGCAACACCACTTGGATTGGCAACACCTATGGCGTCACCACGCAGAGCGGCACTACGGCGCCAGTTATTATCTCTGACAGCGGCCAGCTGGGCACACTCGCTTCCTCAGAGCGATTCAAAAGCCAGATCACCACGATGGACAGAACAAGTGAAGCTATTTTGTCACTCCGACCGGTGACATTTCATTACAAGAATGACACCAAAGCTACGCCACAATTTGGTTTGATTGCTGAAGAAGTGGCAAAGGTGAATCCGGCGTTAGTGCTGCCCGATCGAGACGGCAGGCCGTACACGGTGCGCTACGACGCCGTGAACGCGATGCTGTTGAACGAATTCCTCAAAGAGCACCAGACGGTTCAAGAACTCAAAAAGCAAGTTGCAGAACTCACTGCGGTCCTCCAGAAAGTGAGCGCACAGCTTGAACTGAGCAAACCTGCACCGCGAACTGTTCTCAACAACGAGTAAAGCAGCCGAGCAAGTAACCGGTACTTAACAATGAGCCGTCATGCTCGACTGGATGGCGGCTCCTTGTTTCGCCGGATGTCCCACAAAGATCACCGCTCACAACTCTTTCAACTCGCCCTTGTGCTCGTTCATTTCAATCACATTGCCTGCGGAGCCATAAACGCGGATCACAGCGTCATGTGACCGGCTGCGGTGCATCGCATAGCCGATTGCATTAGTGACCGCGCTCCGCTCGCCATACCAGGTGATTATGCCGGATCCCGGATTCTTCGTGGCGAATGGGAACACTTCCAGTTAATCTCTCGCGCATGAGGTCGGTCTGGGAGCTTGCGAATCCGCAACTCCGAAGTCTCGCCGTTTATGAACCGGGAAAACCAATCGAAGAAACGGCGCGCGAGCTAGGCGTTGAACCCAGCGGAATCGTTAAGCTGGCATCGAACGAAAATCCTATCGGCCCTTCGCCAAAGGCAGTTCAGGCAATGCACGCGGCGCTGGAAAACGCGCATCTGTATCCCGACGGCAACGGATTCTACCTGCGCAACGCGATCGCAGCGAAACTTGGCGTGAAGCCGGAGAACGTGATCCTCGGCAATGGCTCGAATGAAGTGATCGAATTTCTCGGTCACGCGTTTCTGAATCAGGGCGATGACGTGATGACGTGTGAGTACGCTTTTATCGTTTACAAATTGTTAGCGGCCGCGTTTAACGTGTGCACGATTGAAACGGCCAGCCCGGATTATGAGCAAAACCTGGAGGGAACGCTGGAGGCGATCACTCCTAAAACGAGGCTCATCTTCATTCCGAACCCAAATAATCCAACTGGCACATTGGTTTCACAGATCGCGATCAACCGCTTCATGTCGCGCGTCCCGGATACCATCATCGTCGTTTTCGACGAGGCATATTTTGAATTTCTCGATGATCCGCCCGACACACTTCGATTTGTCCGTGAAGGGCGAAACGTAATTGTGCTGCGGACGTTCTCGAAAATTCACGGCCTTGCCGGGCTGCGCATCGGTTATGCCGTTGCGCCGTCCGAGATGATCCAAGTGCTTCATAAGACGAGACAGCCATTCAACGTAAACAGCATCGCGCAAGCCGGCGCGCTCGCTGCGCTCGAGGATGACGCGCATCTGCGCGAAACGAAACGAGTTGTGGACGAAGGCCGCGCTTATTTGCAGGAACAATTTGCCGACATGCGAATTCCTTTTGTGCCAGCCGTCGCGAATTTTGTGATGGTAAACGTCGGCGACGGTTGTGCGGTGTTCGAGAAGCTGCTGCGACGGAAAATCATCGTGCGGCCGCTCAAAGGCTATGGCTTGCCGGAATGGGTCCGCATTTCGGTGGGAATAATGGACGAGAACAAGAAATTAATCGGTGCGCTGAAGGAACTCATTCGCGTCTAACTCGCACGCGAGAATCCCACTGAGAGCTGCGGAGCCGATTTGGCAACCGGCGCGGTTGCCCTACAATTTGAGTTCCAACGTATGACCGTTGCTGACACGATCGCCGCTATTTCGACGCCACCCGGCGAAGGTGCGATTGCGCTCGTTCGCATCTCGGGCGCGAATGCGATCCAAATCGCCGACAAAATCTTTCGCGGCAAAGAAGAGCCGTCGCAATTCGCGTCACACGTTCAGCATCTGGGCGAGATTTTCAGCGCAGAAAACCAGTTGATCGATCAAGCGGTGGTCTCCGTCCATCGCGCACCCGCGAGTTACACCGGCGAAGATTTGGTCGAGATCAGTTGTCACGGCGGCACGCTGGTTTCCGCGAAAGTTTTCGAAGCATGCCTGCGCGCAGGAGCAAGGGCGGCGCGTCCTGGCGAATTCACCGAGCGCGCGTTTCTCAATGGCAAAATGGATCTCACCCAAGCCGAAGCGGTCATCGATTTAATCCGCGCTCGGACTGATCTGGCGCTGCGCTCGGCTACCGAACAACTCGAAGGCAGGCTCGGCGATCAAATCAGGAAGATCCGTGATGAATTGGTCGCGCTGCTCGCCCACATCAATGCATCGATCGATTTTCCGGAGGAAGGCATTGATCCGGACGAAGGCGAAACGTTGTGCGCCCGGCTCGACTCCGTTCGCGAAGAGATCGCCGTGTTGCTGGCAACCGCCGATCAGGGCCGCGTGCTGCGCGAAGGTGTGCGCGTGGTGATTTATGGGGCGACGAATGCCGGCAAATCGAGTTTACTCAATCGCCTGCTTGGCTACGAGCGTGTGATCGTCAGCGACACGCACGGCACGACGCGCGATACAATCGAGGAAACGGTCAACCTGGAGGGTGTGCCGATCCGCTTGCTCGACACTGCGGGTCTGCGCGCTTCGGAAAGCGAGCTGGAGCGCGCAGGAATTGCACGCACCGAAAAGTCGTTACAACTAGCAGACTTGCGGCTGCACATCGCGGATCGCAACGCGCCGAAGCCGGCGTATTTCAACGGAGCGACGCGCGATCCTAATGAAATTGTCGTTCTAAATAAGAGCGATTTGCCCGAGGACAACGACTGGAATGATTTCACTGCCTTGCGAATTTCCTGCGTAACCGGAGAGGGTCTTCCGCAACTACAAAAAGAAATTCTGGCGCGCATTCGCCAGCAAAATCTGAGGCCGGAAAGCGCGATGGCGATCAATACGCGGCATCGCGATTGCCTCCGTCGCGCTTTGGAATCATGTGATCGCGCGCGGACGGCCCTGGCCGATGGATTGTCGGGAGAATACGTTGCGATTGATCTTGATGAGGCGCTACGATCGGTCGGCGAAGTAATTGGCGTCGTAGATGTGGAGCAGATTCTCGATTCGGTTTTCAGCCAATTTTGTATTGGTAAATGAATCCGGCTGGTCAAGCCATGCACCTGAATGAACGCGCGGGGCGAAATCTTTCATTAACAGCCGGCTTCAGTCCGGTGGTCACGGGCTTAGATGAGCAGAAGCCGTTTAAACGGCTTCCCGCGTTCCCTTCTGCAGACACCCGGCTGAAGCCCGGTGTCAATGACAAATGAAGAGCGGCGGCGGAACGTACGAGACGTTCGTTAGGCCGGTACTGTTTTCATTGGATGCTGAAACGGCGCATCATCTTACCATCAAATTGCTTGGCACCGCGTCGCATTTCGATCCCGCGCTACGCGCGCTCAGATCTTTTCGGCCGTCGTCGAAACCAAAAACAGTCTTTGGTCTCAACTTTCCAAACCCGATTGGACTTGCGGCCGGTCTGGACAAAAACGGTGTTGCTCTTCCCGCGTGGGCGGCGCTCGGGTTCGGTTTCATCGAGATCGGGACCGTGACTGCAAAACCGCAGCCGGGAAATCCGAAGCCGCGCATGTTTCGATTACCTGCACAACAAGCGTTGATAAATCGGCTCGGCTTTAACAACGATGGCGCGGATGCGATCGCAGCTCGGCTACGCAGACTCAGCAATAGCGGGCGATGGCCGGCTGTTCCCGTTGGAATCAACATTGGGAAATCGCGCGCGACACCGCTCGAACAAGCAAAAGACGATTACCTTTACTCGCTCCGATTGCTTCGGGATTTTGCCGATTACGTCACCATCAATATCAGCTCGCCAAATACACCCGGCTTGCGCGAGTTACAGGAGCCTCAAAGACTCTCGGAGTTACTGCGCGCCATCGCCAATGAACCAAAAGCAACTCAAAAACCGATCGTTGTGAAAATTTCACCTGATCTCTCGCCTGCTGAGCTAAAAGCCATTCTGGCGGTCTGCGAAGACAACGGCGTGGGCGCAATAATCGCGACGAACACCACGCTGGATCATTCCTCGATTCCGCCGCAGCTAGATCAGGCGGGCGGTCTGAGTGGCGCGCCACTGCGAGCAAAATCCACCGCATTCGTTCATGAAATTGCTGCGCAATCCACAATTCCAGTAATTGCTTCCGGCGGAATCTGCGATGCAGCATCTGCGCAAGAGGAGTTTCAGGCTGGCGCCCAGCTTATTCAGCTTTACACCGGTTTCGTCTATAGCGGCCCGGGACTTCTTCGCGAAATCATGGCTAAATTGTAGGGCGGCGGGGGGCATCGCCTGCTGTCTCCTTGGTTGGCAACCGAAGCGGTTGCCCTACAGTTCATCGATTTTTGACATGAAAATATCCCGTAAGATCCTCAAGTTTACCGAACCGCTGACGTACCGGCGCGGCTGGCGCAGGGCGCAACGCTCCATTTTTCGCGTCCCGCTCGGGCCGATGCTGGCGCAGATCGATCGGGAACGCGCGCGCGAAATTCAGCAGCGATATGCAAATTCCACGGCGGGCTACGCCAAATACGCAAATATCGAGCCGTGGCTGCGATTGAATCGCGAACGGGTGCAGGATTTGAATCTCCATCGATCAACGCCAAAACGCGTGCTGGACCTGGGTTGCGGCGGCGGATTCTTTTTGTTCATCCTGAAAAATCTCGGCCATTCCGTCCTTGGCCTTGACGTCGAGCGCGTTCCCTTGTTCGGCGAACTGCTGGAGTTATTCGGAGTTCCGCGAGTGGTTTATAGGATCAATGCATTCGAGCCGTTGCCCGATCTCGGTCAGAAGTTCGATTGGATCACCGGGTTCTCCGTCAACTTTAATCTTTATCATCCGTCGAAAGAACGCTGGGGAACGGCGGAATGGGATTTTCTCCTGCGCGATCTGCAACGTCACCTGGCGCCGCGCGGCAAGATCTTTTTCGGACTCAACCCCAGCTACAATGGCGACTATTATACGCCCGAAATCCGGGGCCTTTTCCTCAGCCGCGGAGCGGACGTCGAACGCGAGCGAATTTTATTTGAGAAGGGTTTGGGCTTTTGACGCGCTTTTGGCAGGGAGTCGCGCTGCGGCGTCCGGCCTGTGCAGGATGCCGATCCTACCAGCTAGGGCGTCGCCGACGGCATTTCGCCGGGAGGTTCGTGAAAGTGATGATGACGCCACCGTCGATGACGCTCTTCGATTCGCTGAAGTTTTTGCCGCTGCTCATCTGTGAGATTGACAGCCATCTGCCGGTGCGCCTCGGCCATGACCTGATGGACGCGCTGGCCAGTGTCGCGCCGGATATCCGTTAGTTGCGAGGCTGTCTTGTCGATGATCGGCGAGATCTTGGCGACTTGTTCCGCGGTGAGATTAAGTTCGGCGCGGAGTCTGTCCTTCATTTGCGCTCCGATCCGCTCGGGACGATGCAATTCAAAGAAATGATGCCGGGCGTACGATCCCCCAACGAACGCGCCAGTGATTGCACCCGCGACGAATACGAGGAGGAATCCGGCGATGAGTTTCCATTGCAACGCCCGGTTCATCTCAGGAATTCATCCTGGATCGCCGAGTCCGCGATGGCGAATTCGTTCGTAAGCGATCCGCGGATTTCGCGGCTCTGATTTGCTTCATGAACGGCGGCGATTGTTGAGACAACGATCACGGCTGCGGATAACACTGCCACGCGTCGAAGTAGTTGCATCACCCCATCGCCCACTGGCAAAGCGGCGCGCCAGAGTGCGACCGCGCGAGTGTCGAACCCGAACGGCATCGCCGCGGGAGCCTCTTTGCCAGCCAGCGCCGCAGATTGCAGCAACCGATCGATCTTATCGTTGTTCATTGCTTTTCCTTTGCTGAAATTTTCGCGAGCTGTTGCTTCATTTTCTGCCGCGCTCGAAAGGCTCGCACCTTAACGAGCGCCGCACTCCAACCAGTGATCTTGCGGATTTCATCGACACTACGTCCCTGCAAGTATAGCAAATCAATCACCAGCCGCTCGACCGGCTTCAGCGCTGCCAAAAGGTGCTCTACCAGTTGACGCGACGCGAACCGCTGGTCAGGAGCTAGTTCCTCGTTGGAGCTCGCCAGATTTTCAATCACCGCTTGCTCTTCGACACTCAGATCAGCATGACGCACTTCCGGCCGCACTTTCTCCGACTCGATTTGGTTGAGGCAGGTGTTAACCGCCACGCGTGACACCCAATGTTCGAGCGGCACGTTGCCGGAGAATTGCGATAGTTTTTGGAATACTTTGATGAAAATCATCTGGCAAATGTCCTCCTCCGGTGTTCGACGCGGCCGATGCGCGCGGACGATCCTGGCCACCAGCGGATAAAGCTGTCGCACCAGCTCGCGAGCTGCCTTGTCGTCGTTTTGAA
Source organism: Verrucomicrobiota bacterium (assembly GCA_046725275.1). Taxonomy (GTDB): domain Bacteria; phylum Verrucomicrobiota; class Verrucomicrobiia; order Chthoniobacterales; family UBA10450; genus Udaeobacter. The sequence continues at coordinate 17,393 of JBKOYE010000097.1, read as the reverse complement.
GCGCAGCTTTAACCAGAGCGCCTGCGTCAGAATCATCCATGTGGTCGAGAGCGCATCCACACCATTAAGCATGACCAGCGGAACTGCACTTTGGTTACAACTTCTCGTGTAGAGATGCTTGTGCCAAGCACCTGTGAGTTCGGTGCCCGCCGCGGCGAGCACCGCTACAGCCACGGCAAAAAATTTTGTAACCATTGCAGCCCGCGCGCGGTCATGTCTTTCAAAGGCGCGAAGAAGCGCTTCCAAACAACAAACGAAACCATGAAAAGAAACCTATTAGCAGTTGTAGCTGCCGGTGCGATCGCGCTGGGCGGTTTTATCATTACCCAAGCCCAGGCTGGGTCCGGATTCGGGTGCGCGCACGGCCACGCGTTCGGCCTTCAGGGAATCACCGACAAGTTGAACCTGACATCTGAGCAACAGACCAAGGCTCAGCCGATTCTCGATCAGGCCAAGCCCCAAATCGCCGCCATTCATCAGGAGGCGATGCAGAAAGCGAAAACGGTAGTCGACAGCGCGCTGTCGCAGATTCGGCCGCTGCTCACAGCCGATCAGCAGAAGAAGCTCGATGCCATCCAGAAGGCGCATCAGGATATGATGGACGCAGCAAAACAGCTTCACGAAGCAACGCAGGAATAACTTTGGTTATTCAGAGCCGTGGGAACGGCGGCGTCCTGGAAGGGCCGCCGCCGCATTTTTTGTGACGGCAAATGCATGAGAGGTGATCCCTTCGCGCCAATGATGCAACGACTTCGTCGGATACCTCTCCCAATCAGCTTTTCGCCGACCTTGACCGACCACTTCAAGGTGTCTTAGTGGAGAAGCATGAAACGAAACTTTCTTATTCTTGCCGCTGCAGGCTTGATTGCCCTGCCCGGCTTTGCCGTTGTGCAAGCACAAAACCCGCGTGGTGGTGGTGCCCGAGGGCGCGGGCTTGAACGACTAACTGAGGGGCTGAATCTGACGCCCGATCAAAAGGCCAAGATTCAACCGATCATCGCTCAAGCTCAGCCGAAAATTGCCGCGATCCATCGGGAGGCAATGCAGAAAATGAAAGCGGTCATGGCCAGCACTGCGTCGCAGATCCGTCCGCTGCTCACGTCTGAACAGCAAAAGAAGCTCGATCATAATCAAAAAGCCCATCAAGGCAGGATGAATGCGCGCAAGGGGCCCGGCGACACAATGGAGGACTAATTCTTCGCTCGTTCAGAGCGACAGGGAAAGCCGGCGATCTAAAAAGCTCGCCGCCGCCGTGTGTTTCCCACGCAGAATTGTTAGGCGCGATTGCCCGCAATCGCCCGGGCTGTTGAGGTCAACAGCCCCTACCTAAAGGTGAAGATTGAGGTTTCAGCCTCTTGTTTTTCGCCAGGAAAACAAAAACAAGAGGAGGCCGATCGCCGCGAGGATGACTGCAGCGGTGAAGCCCATGGACGAAATTTCGGCGCGAGAATGATAATTTTCTTTCAGTTGCGCTGCCAGGCCGATCAGGAAACACAGAAACCCAACGCAGAAGATAATCAGCCCGATCGCTCTCTGGTCATCGGCAGAAATTTTCATCGGCTGCGGCAATCAAATATAGCCTGCGGCCCAAAATTCAAGTGCGCTCTTTCCGTTGAGAGCGTTAGTGTTTGGGGGATGCGTGCAATTCAGATGATATTTGCCTTGCTGGCTTCGGTCTGTGCGGCTTTATCTTTGGATGCGCAGATCGACCGCGTAACCGGCAAAAATTTCGCCACGCGATCGGAAGTTTTGGCGACGCATGGAATGGTTTGCACCAGTGTGCCGGCGGCCACGCAGGTGGGACTTGATATTTTAAAGCGCGGCGGCAGCGCGGTGGATGCGGCGATCGCCGCAAACGCGACGCTCGGTTTAATGGAGCCCGTTTCCAACGGGATCGGCGGCGATCTGTTCGCAATCGTTTACAGCGCGAAAGAAAACAAGCTCTACGGAATCAACGGGAGCGGTCGTTCCCCGCTGGGATTGGCTTACGATCAAATGAAATCGGAACTGGCGAAGCTGCATCGCGAAAGCATCCCATCGGTCGGCATGCTGCCGATCAGCGTTCCTGGGTGCGTTGATGCATGGGCGGAATTGCACAAAAAATTCGGCAAAATGAAATTGAGCGACGATCTCTCACCGGCGATTCGCTACGCCGAGGAAGGTTTTCCAGTCACAGATTTGATCGCCTATTACTGGACTTTTGGTTCGCGCCTTTACGAAGGATTGCCCGGCGCCTTTGTCGAGACCTACACACTGCCGATGGAGCTGGCCCGCCCGCAGGTCGGTGAATCGCCGGACCCGGATCGGCGCGAGGGCGCGCCGGCTCTAAGTGCCGCCCGTCGCACACCCGGTAAAGGCGACATCTTCAAGAACCCAGATTTAGCGAGAACGCTGCAATTGATTGGCGAGAAAGGGCGCGACGCTTTCTACAGAGGAGAAATCGCCGAGAAGATCGACGCGTTCATGCGTGCCAATGGCGGCTTCCTGCGGAAAGTCGATTTCGAGAAGCATACCTCGACGTGGGTCGATCCGGTGTCGGTAAACTATCGCGGTTACGACGTCTTCGAGATTCCGCCAAATGGTCAGGGCATTGCCACGCTGCAAATGCTGAACATCCTCGAAGGATTCGATCTGCGCGGTATGGGACGCAACTCACCCGAGACGCTGCACACTATGATCGAAGCGAAGAAAATTGTGTGGGCCGATCGCGCGAAGTTTTATGCAGATCCTGCGTTCGCGAAGATTCCGCTCGCCGGATTGCTTTCGAAAAACTACGCAGCCGAGCGGCGCAAACTAATCGATCCAAATCACGCGGCAAAAAAAATTGAAGCTGGAAATCCGCAGAATGGAGCGGGCGCGCCCCCGCGCCGCTCTGCTCAGATTTCGGCCCGAGGGCGCACTGGCTCCAACTCGTTCATCGATCAAGGCGACACGATTTATCTCTGCACGGCTGATGACGAAGGCAACATGGTCTCGCTCATTCAAAGCAATTATCGCGGGATGGGCAGCGGGATCGTGGTGCCAGGTCTCGGGTTCATGTTTCAGGATCGCGGCGAACTTTTCTCGATGGACCCGCAGCATGCGAATGCGTACGCGCCGGGGAAACGTCCGTTTCACACCATCATTCCCGGATTTGTAATGAAGGATGGCAAACCGTGGGAAGCGTTCGGCGTCATGGGCGGCGACATGCAACCGCAGGGCCACGCGCAAGTGCTTACGAACCAGATCGATTTTGGTTTGAACGTGCAGGAAGCCGGGGACGCGTCACGCTGGCATCACGAAGGCGACAATGAACCCACCGGCGAAAAGATGGAGAACGGCGGTTACGTCCAAGTCGAGAGCGGTATTCCGTACGAGACGGAGCGCGAGCTGCGCAAGAGGGGGCACGACGTGCGTTTCGACGTCGGCGGCTACGGCGGGTATCAAGCTATCAAAGTCGAAATGCACGACGGCCGGCGGGTTTACGTCGGCGCCAGCGAATCGCGCAAGGACGGAATGGCGGCTGGCTATTGATCGCGTTGTAGGGCGTCTGTGTCAGACGCCAGCCCTTTAGTTCTTTGGCGCCTTGAGCTCGGCGAGCTTTTCTTCCGCGTTGCTTACGTCGGATTTGTGCGCGCTGCCGAGCTTAAGCAATCTTTGCTGACGACGAAGGTTTGCTTCTGCGGATTCGAGCTCGGCGCTCTCGCGCTTAGCTACTGCCGTTTCCGCAGCTACGATTAATTGCGCCAGCGCTGCTTTCGCCACATCGAGCTCTTGTTTTGTACTTTCACCCGACGCAACTCGTAATTCCTGCTCGGCAAGTCTTTCCTTCGCTTGTGCGACTCGCGCGTTTGCCAGCTCAGCTTCACATTTGATCACCTTCAACCCGCGCTGCTCGACTTCGACTTTCGCCAGCACACCGATCTTCCAAAGGCGTTCCGCGCCGGCCGCATTTTTCTTTGCGTGTTCCAGTTTCTTCTCGCACCGCGCGACGTCCCCATCGGGCGTTCCCGCTGTCGCGGCTAATTCGTCGGTGAGGTTTTGCTTCAATATCGGCGGCTCAATGTCGAACTCGCCGGGCTCGTCAGAGTTGCTCTGTTGATCCGCCGCTAGTCCGATCATTGCACCGGCGAGAAGCGTCACCGGCAACGCGATCGCGCGGATCATGCTGTCAGTGTATCATAAAATTCTCATGGTGGAACGCGTTGTCCCAAACGCGTTGGAAATGCGGCTTCGCCGCCTGATATTGCGCCTCCTGCGACTCTTCTGCCATCTTCTTGAGGACAAGACGATCCACCAAAAATCTGAAATTTTTCTTTTCATCGGCTACTTTCCTTCTGTAGAAGACGGACCCGGAGGAATTTATCTATCCGGTCAATCGTCAAATCCTGCTAACCGTCGTCATCTCAGGATTGATCCTTCCGTCGACATCGGCCGATCTTTTTCCGAGGTCTGGACCTGTCGTTTCCGGCAAAGTTGCGCGTCTTCGATTCGGGAAGGCGGCTGCGCCAAAGAATGCGCCGCTTCCAGTAAAACGCGCGATCTGGGCGGCGAATCAACTTCGCCACAAGCCGTACCGATACGGCGGCGGCCACAAATCATTTGGTGATCGGGGTTACGATTGCTCCGGGACGATTTCGTACGTGCTCGCCGCAGCGGGTTTGCTCAGCTCACCGATCAGTTCAACGGAGTTTCGCAGCTATGGTGAGCACGGCGCCGGTAAATGGATCACCATCTACGCGCGCGAAGGTCACACCTTCGCCGTCATCGCCGGGCTGCGGCTCGACACCACGCCATACGATCGCTATCGGGGCAAATGGGCGCCGCGCTGGCAAACCATTTATCGCCCGCCGGACGGGTTTGACGCGAGACATCCCATCGGCTTGTAGCCGAAAGCTCCAACTCTCAAGCTTCAATCTCCAAACAATTTCCAATCACCAAATGGCGAAGCGCGTAGCGGTGGTAGAATGTTTGAGGCTTAAAGTTTCTCTGGAGCTTGAATGTTAATATTGGAGCTTCGCGCGTGCGAAGCACTCAGACTTTAGGTTTCACGCCGCCCGAGTTGCGTACATTGCGCGCGTTGAAAACGCCCGTGGGCGTCCAGGAATTTCTAGACGAGCTGCCTTACAATCTAAGTTTCACCGCGCGCTCGCCGAAGAAAGTCCTTCATGATCGCACGGCCTCATGTCTCGAGGGCGGAATTTTCGCGGCTGCGGCGCTACGCGTTCTTGGGTTCCCACCATTGATCTTTGATTTGGAAGCAGAACAGGACACCGACCATGTCGTCGCAATTTTCAAAGTGCGCGGCCACTGGGGCGCAGTGGCGAAATCCAATTTCACCGGCTGCCGTTACCGCGAGCCGGTGTATCGCAGTCTGCGCGAGCTGGCCATGAGTTATTTCAACATCTATTTCAACCTGCGCGGCGAGCGCACCCTGCGCCGATACTCGCGTCACGTGAACCTAAGTCGGTTCGATCATTTGAATTGGATGATCACAGAAAAACCGATCTGGTTCATCGCCGAATATCTTTGCGAAATCCGGCACATCTCACTGCTCACCCCGGCAATGGAAAAGAATCTGACTCGCCTCGATCGCCACACAATGTCCGGCGAAATGGTCGGCCACCGAACGAAATAATTCCTCGCGTCCTAGGGCGGTGATCGCCGCGACGACCTGATGATCGCGCCCGGGCGATCAACGAATCGTTCGCGCGCGCAGATAACTCATAATACATTCGCTTGGCCTTGGCCGCCTTTCATTCGTCGCGAAACGCGGTATATGTCCATGCTAATTCTGCGCCCGTAGCTCAGCTGGATAGAGCAACGGATTTCTAAATCGACGAAGTAGTCATTGCGTACGTTTCCGCAGTCTTGCATATCGTTGCGGACGCTAGGCATTGCGATCAGCAGCCGTTCGCAGGGCGTTGCGTACATTCGCGCTGTTTTGCAGCAAAATTTCATTCGACCGTAGAACAGACCGTAGAAATTTCGCCAGTCGATGAACGCGAAAATCTCGCCCCTTTTGATAATAAAATTGCGTGTGCGCTTACCGATCTGAGAAATAACGCGATAACTTGTGCGCCTGCCTTCTCCCAGTATCGATCGCTTTTCCCTCAGGCATGACCAACAGATTGAGAGCTGGTATGCGGCACCCGACGCCCTCTTGCTTGCGATCTCGACCGGCGAGTTGCGCGCGCGGAGTTCTTCAGTGCTTAAACAAACATGCGCTTCGCGATTGACGCCGGTGCACGAAAATTCCTAGTATCGGTCATCCGAGGAAAACGAACACGAGCGACACGAACGAAAAGTGCAAAGGCGGCTTCCATTTTTGGCAATGTCGGTGGCGGTGAAGGCGCGTTAGGCCGAACCGAAAGTGTGGCTGGAAGATGGTCGCATGTTAGCGACTTAAGAATTGGTTTATGAATAGCACTCCGATCCCTTCTCAAAGCAGGGCAGCCGAAGACGGGGTCGATCAGATCGCTGCAAGTGTCAGGTCTGGCCAGGTCGTTTTGTTTCTAGGCGCCGGCGTTCACGCATCAAAGCCCGCACGGCCCGGACAGCCCGAGCCCCCTCCAGACCCGCGCCGGCCACTCTTCGCGGGAACTTTGGCGGAAGCGCTCGCCCGCGAAACTCGATGGACGGAGCGTTTTCCGGGAAAGCCGCCGAAGGACCACTTTCAGCGTGTCGCGCTCGATTACGAACTCAGCATCATCCTCGATGAGCAGTGGAAGGAGTGGGAGCGGAAGAGCGAAAACGAAGGTCTTTCGGAGCCCCCGGCTCGTCCCGGGAGTGCCGCTGAAGCCATTGACCTGCGCCGCCGTGGCCGGACAAGGCTCGCGGCTGCTGTGCAGCGCGCAGTCACTGTTGGCAAGACACCTTCTCCAGCGCTGCGCGCGCTGGCAGAACTCAATTTTCCCCTGATCATTACGACAAACTACGACCGCCTTTTCGAAGATGCACTGCTGATGGCCGGAAAAAACCCAACCACAGCCGTTTACCAACCGGCGGCGACGGCTCGCCCCGACGATCCTCTTCAGGATCCTTCTCCTCAAAATCCTTTCATTTTCAAGATTCACGGTGACATAAACACCCCGGAATCTCTCGTCATCACTGACGAGGATTACATCGACTTTGTTCTTCGGATGACCGCAGCCGGTGAGTTCAATCCCGTGCCGGACACCTTTTACTTCCGCCTTTCAAAATGGCCGACGCTCTTCATCGGCTACAGCTTGCTCGATTACAATCTGCGTCTCCTTCTTAAGACGTTGCGCCATAAAAAGGATCGATTCCCGCGTTCTTATTCGATTGATCCCTGGCCTGATCCGCTCGTGGCGAGGGTGTGGGATTCGGAGCTCGGCTATGTAGGCTTTCTCGCAAACAACCTTTGGGACTTTGTACCCGAACTTTATCGGCGGGTGAAAGGATGTGAAATGCCTGACTATGGGGAGTGAACCTCCTTCCTTACCGTTGCCATCCGCGCCTTATCGTGGAATCGAGCCATTTCGTTTCGTTGACCAGCCGATCTTCTCCGCCCGCACCGACGAAGTCCGAAAACTGGTTCGTCTCGTCACAATCTATCGCGGCATCTTTTTCTACGGTGAGTCCGGCGCTGGCAAATCCTCATTGATCAATGCCGGTCTTATTCCCGCGTTGCGGGACGAAGGGTTCGCGCCCGAGCGGGTACGCGTGCAGCCTATCGCAGGACACGAGCTCGTGGTCGAACGCATCGCTCTGACGGACGAGGGGACGCCGCCATTTCTTCCATCCAGATTCGCGGCTTCTACCGATAACCAAACATCCGAACCTGCACGCGTCGTCTTATCGGTCGAGGAGTTCGTTCGCGCTGTTGGGAAGCCGCCGACGCCCCAAAGACAAGATGGCACTTCAACTTCAGGCGCCGTGCCGGTTCTGATCTTCGACCAATTCGAAGAGCTTGTCACTTTGTTCGAAGAAGCTCCCGATAGCCGCGAGAAGTTCAATCAGGCTCGTGAGATAGAGGACCGGTTAGTGGAAATGCTCCTGGGATTGCTGGGTGATGCGAATCTATCGATCAAGCTCGTGCTTTCCTTCCGCGAAGATTACCTGGCCAAAGTCGCCCGTCGTCTCGCGGCTGCTCCGCAGCTCGGGGAGCAGGCTTTTCGCCTTGCCTTTCCGCCTGAAAGCGTGCTGCGAAAGATCATCCGAGGGCCATTTGAGAGTCCATCGATTCCGGCCGGCCATTTCGCGAGACGCCTGTCGGAGCCCGCTTTCGATGCGCTCGAATCCTCCTTTAGAAAGCTGAGTGATACGGGCACAATCAACCTCACAGAGGTTCAGATCGCCTGTCTCGCCCTTTGGGAGAACGAGGAAGAAGAAAAGGCATTTCTCAAAGAAAAAGAACACCGGGAAGCCGTTCGGCGTCTCTTTGGTAATTATCTTGACCGCGCTTTGAATCGTTTGGAGTACAACTTCCGGAAACCGGCGATCACCGCGCTCACTTTTCTGGTCACTTCCAGCGGAACTCGAAACATCGTCTCGGAAGACGATCTCCTTGGCAACGTCGTTCGCGACGATCATCTCACGGGGCCGGATGCCCGCGAGGTTCTCAAAGCGTTGTCCCGCACAACCCGTCTCGTCTTCCGCCAGACCCGAGGGGACAGTGCATTCTACGAGATCAGCAGCGAATTCCTCATACCGTGGATCACGGAAAAGCGCCAGGCGCGGGAGAGGGATGCGCAACTGGAAAAGCAACGGGAGGAGCACGAGCGCCAACAACGAGAACTGACTCAGGCGCAAGCGTTGCTAACTGAACAAAAGAAACGGGCCGACGACCAGGCGAAAGCTGCGGCACGTCAGCGCTGGTTGACGATGGCGATGGTGCTCGTTTCTTTGGTTGCGGTAGTGGCAGCAGTGTTCGCGAAGAAGGCCGCGTCTAACGCCCTTGCCGCGAGGAGTCGCGGAAATATTTCGCTCGCTCGGTACTCAAAAGAGAGCGGCAAGAGCGCTGAAGCCTTGGCCCAACTTGCGCAGGCGTTGCGGCTGAATCCGGAAAATCGGGAAGCCTCTGGCTTGACGGCCGCGATGCTGACACAACTAAGTTGGCATGTCCCATTAACCGGTTCAGTGCGCCCTAATGCTAAGATTGCGTCAGTGCAGTTCAGTCCTGACGGCCAGCGGATAGTGACCACCTCAAGGGATAATACAGCGCAGATGTGGGACGCCGCCACCGGTAAACCAATTGGCGAGCCCATGAAACATGAAGACGTGGTCGAGTCAGTCTTCACGCTTGAAGTACAGTTCAGTCCTGACAGCCAGCGGGTAGTGACCACCTTAAAGCATAAGATCCAGGTGTGGGATGCCGGCCGGGGCAAACCAATTGGCGAGCCCATGAAGTATGAAGACGTTGTTTTTTCGGCGCAGTTCAGTGCCGATGGTCAGCGGGTGGTGACGAGGTCGTACGACTCGGCGCAAGTGTGGGATGTCGCCGCCGGAAAATCAATTGGCGGCCCCATGAAGCATAAAGGCTTCGTCACTGAGGTGCAGCTCAGCCCTGATGGTCAACGGGTGGTGACCGCCTCAGAACATGAGACTCAGGTCTGGGATGCGGCCAGCAGCAAACCAATTGGCGAGCCCATGAAGTATAAAAGCGAAGTCAACTCAGTACAGTTCAATCCCGATGGTCAACGGATAGTGACCGCCTCGGGGGACACGGCTCAGTTGGGGGACGCCGCCACCGGTAAATCAATTGGCGAGCCCATGAAACATGAAAACAGAGTCAATTCAGCGCAGTTCAGTCCCGATGGTCAACGGGTGGTGACCGCCTCAACGGATAACACGGCGCGGCTGTGGGATGCGGCCACCGGCAAATCAATTGGCGAGCCCATGAAGCATCGAGGCCCGGTTACTTCGGCGCAGTTCAGTCCCGATGGTCAACGGGTGGTGACCGCTTCAGAGGATAAGACGACCCAGGTATGGGATGCTGCCAGGAGCCAACCCGTTGGCGAGAGCAAGAAGTATGAAGGCTTGGTCGGTGGATTACAGTTTACTCGCGATGGTCAACGGGTGGTGACCGCCTTGGGGGATAACGGGGCGCAGGTGTGGGATGCGGCCAGCGGTAAGCCGATTGGCGAACCCATGAAGCATCCAGACCGTGTTGAGTCAGCCCGGTTCAGTCTCGATGGTCAACGGATAGTGACCACCTCAGGGGACACGGCTCAGTTGTGGGATGCCGCCACCGGTAAATCAATTGGCGAGCCCATGAAGCATCAAAACGTGGTTAAGTCAGCGCAGTTCAGTCCTCGTGGTGAACGGGTGGTGACCCGCTCCGGCTACGACACGTGGCGGTTGTGGGACGCCGCCGGCGGCAAACCAATTGGCGAGCCCATGAAGTATGAAGGCTTCGTCAGTAACGTAAAGCTCAGTCCCGATGGTCAGCAGGTGGTGACCGCCTTGGCGGATAACGGGGCGCAGGTGTGGGATGCGGCCAGCGGTAAACCAATTGGCGAGCCCATGAAGGGAGACAAAGTCTATTCAGTGGAGTTCAGTCCCGATGGTCAACGGATAGTGACCACCTCAGGGGACACGGCTCAGTTGTGGGACGCCGCCACCGGTAAATCAGTTGGTGAGCCCATGAAGCATGCAGACACGGTTTATTCAGCGCAGTTCAGTCCCGATGGCCGACGGATAGTGACCAGCTCAAATGAGAACAGGGCGCGGCTATGGGACGCCCTCAGCGGCAAACCAATTGGCCAACCGATGCGGCATGAAAACAGAGTTGTTTCAGCGGAGTTCAGTCCCGATGGTCAACGGATAGTGACCGCCTCACTGGACAAGACCACCCGGGTGTGGGATGGCGCCAACGGCAAACCAATTGGCGAGCCCATGAGGCATGAAAACATTGTTGTTTCAGCGCAGTTCAGTCCCGATGGTCAACGGGTCCTGACTTTGTCACAAGATCAGACGGTACGACTCTGGGATGCTGTGATTGTCACGGACAAGGACACAAAAGAGAATATTCTTTTACTTGCTGAACTGGCTGAGGCCACTGGCGGTGTGGCTTTGGGAACTGTCGAGCAGGCAGAAAACCTCAAATTGCTGACTCCAGAACAGATTAGAGCATCTCGGCAGAAAATCGCCGCCAAATTCTCGGGACCTCCTTCTAAATTGACGCCGCTACAACGAGTTATGGAATGGAGTGTCTCGAACCGCAGAAGCCGGACGATTTCTCCTTTCTCGCAAGTGACAGTTTCCGAATGGCTGGAAAACAAGATCGAGGAGGGAACAGTCGAAAGACTACGAGCCGCGCTGCAGGTCGACCCAGCGAATGCTCGCGTAACTGCACATCTTGGCCGGCATCTTGCCGATAAAGCGCTCAAGCAAGGCACTGACGCCGACGACGCCCGGCGCGCTCGAGGCGAAGCTGACTTTCTAACAAGCCGCGCACAGAAGCTCGCTCCTAACAGCGAGGAAGTTAAAAAGTTGCACGAGGAGGTAATCAAATTACTGGAGCTAAAGACAAACTAACCGAGATTATCACCGCAAATTTGATCATTTCGCATTTCGGAGGCGCCCGTAGCTCAGCTGGATAGAGCAACGGATTTCTAATCCGTGGGTCGGGTGTTCGAGTCACCCCGGGCGCGCTTTTCTCCAATGAGAAGTGATTAGTGATTGGTGAGAAGTGCAAAAAACGCCACTTCACATCTCAAGCCTCACATCTCACCTCTCACTCTCTTTCCAACGCCGCTCGTGATCGAGCAGCCATTTTTTGCGCCACAAACCGCCGCCGTACCCGCAGAGCGTCCCGTCGGCTCGAATCACGCGGTGACACGGGATGATGATGCAAATCATGTTCGTGCCATTCGCACGCCCGACCGCGCGACGCGCATTTTCATCGCCGAGGCGTTTTGCCATCCAGGAATATGAACGAGTTTCGCCGACGGGGATCGACTGCAGAATTTTCCAGGCGCGCAGCTGAAACTGTGAGCCAATTGGCGCCAGCGGGACATTGAACTGCAACTTCTTGCCCGCGAAATAATCCCTTAGTTGCGAACGGACCGCTTCGAGATGGGGATGTTTGCCGGGCACCACGTTCGTTCGCAAGCGTTTCTGCAAAATCGATAACTCGCGTTCGGTTGCGCGTCGGTCGATGAACTCGAGCAGGCGCAAACCTTCATCGTCGGCAACAGCGATCATGGCGCCGAGCGGCGTATCAATTCGCTCAGCGAACAGTGGTGCGCGCGTCTTTGCGTTTGTTGGCGATTCGCCAAAGATTTTTGTGAACGCTTCGCGAAAGCCGCTCTCCGACTCAAATCCGCTTCCGTTTCGCGTTTCGTCCACCCGACCGCCTTGTCGCACCCGACTCAACGCAAGACCCATCCGGCGGGCGCGATGATACGCCTGGAATGTCATACCATAATGGCGTTTGAACTGTCGGCGCGCAGTTGACGGATCGATCGAGAGCGCGGCCAGTTCCTTGTCCGTCAGACGTCCGCCCGGCGCGCGCTCCACTTCCGCGCGCAGCCGCTCGATCAGCTTCGGCGGATGCGCGTTTGGATCGAGCGGGTGGCAGCGTAAGCAAGGACGATAACCGCTTTCCAAAGCCTCGTTCGCTCTCGCAAAAAAATCGACGTTCTCGCGTGCCGGCTTTTTCGCCGTGCACGTGGGCCGGCAAAAAATTCCGGTCGTGCGCACGCCTACGTAAAAGATTCCTTCAAAGCTCGGATCGCGTTTCACGAGTGCGCGATACATCATTTCAGGCGACGGAAGGAGTTCGAGCGTGTTCATGCACAAAAGCTAAGTGCTCACAGCCGTTGATGCATCGACGAAATTCGAGCAGCGAATTTTGTAGCCGCCTCGCTCACTGTAGCGGCAGGCGTGCCGCCTGCGGAATTCAAATCGTCGCAGCCGACACGGCTGCCTCTACACGACACTGCAATGAGACAGATTTTCCTCATGCGCGTTCGACCCGGAACGTGAAGCAGCCGTGGGTAATGCTACGCGCATCCACAAAAGCAGTGTCGGGATTTTGAAACAACCTTTCAATCACAGCTTCCGGTTCGCTGTCATTCAGAACTTCTGCATCGATGATATTGTATCGTGAATCGTAGGCGCGAAACACGCGGCCATTGCGAAAAGCGCTGGGATATTCGTCAGTCGCGCTGTAGCGCTGGCACCCGTTGGCATGAACAAAAATCGGACCGGTCTCAGAATACGGGTGACCAGATGGAATCGCGGCGTATGGAAACAGGATGACCCGCTCGCCAGGCTGCGCCCAACGCAGGCAGTGGCGGCAGGGACTGCTTCCGGGCGAATCTACTGTGATGAGCGCGTGATCCGCTGCACCCGCGTTTACGACACGCCGCGCTGAGTCTGCAATTTCGGTAGGAAGAGGAACGATGTGAAAGCTCGAGGTTTTCATAAGCGACAGCTAAATCCAACAGCGCGAGTCGTGCATCGGCGAAATTCAGGCATCGAATTCTCCTCTCTTCTGTAGCGGCGGTCTGTGACCGCCGAGTAACATCACGGACATCGGGATCGGCGCTCATAGAGCGCCGCTACAGTTACGTCGCTGAGAAGCCGGAACACTTGTTTTCACCGGACAGAAACTCCACAATAACGCGCGCTACTTCGGCGATAGCTGCAGCTCGGTCATCTGCCAGCGCTGACGATCCGACGAAATAAACAGCAAGGAGAATGGGCGCGCGATCAGGCGGGCGAATAATCGCAATGTCACTTGTCGCTCCGTTTGCGCCTCGTCCTGTCTTGTCGCCTACGGTCCAACTTTTGGGTACTCCCGCCCGGATCATCGATCCGCCAGTCTCGTTATGCTGCAACCAATCTTCGAGCTGATGCCGTGACGATTCGGATAACACACTTCTCAGAAGTAACTGTTGCATGTCTGCGGACATTACCGCAGGCGTTGTGCTGTCGCGCTCGTCGCCGGCAATGGCGCTGTTCAACTCCGGCTCTTTGCGGTCGAGCCTCGTCATCTTGTCGCCTAGGCTGCGCGCGAAATTCGTGAGGTCGGCTGGTCCGCCGATTGCGTCCAGTAGGAGATTAGCTGCTGTGTTATCGCTCTGTTCGATTGCCGCTGCGCACAAGGCGCCAAGCGTCATACCCCCATCGTTAAGATGTGCCTTCGTCATCGGCGCATGTTCCAGAATGGCTTCTGCGTCATAACGAACAAATTGGTCCAATTGGCCCTGTTTTTCATCCACGCGCTTCAAGACCGCCGCCGCAGCGAGGAATTTAAACGTGCTGCACATCGGAAAACGTTCTTCCGATCGGTAATCGAGACGTTTGCCGCTGCGAGTGTCCAGCGCCGCCACACCAATCCGACCTCCTACATGGCCCTCGATGGCGGCAATCCGAGACGCGAAATCGTTTGTCGATCCCGGCGTACTCGCAGCGAGTAACAAAAGCAAAGCTGCTACCATCGATGATACGCGGGGTGGCCTTCTTTAACCGCCACAAACACTCCCCGGCATGTAGCGCAAATCTTTCCGCCGGCGCTCAGTGTTCCGTTGATGGTCGCACGGTCATCAGTGATCTCAATAACTTTGGCAGAGAGAAACACGGAGTCGTTCGTCGGTGTCGGCCGCAGCATTTTGATGGCGTATTCCGCAGTGACCGTGCACGGCGGGCGATTTTCGCCTGCGCGTTTCATCAAGTGATACGCTGCCGTCCAGTTGCAATGACAATCGAGTAGCGTGCCGATGATCCCGCCATTCAACGCTCCCTTGAACGCCTCGTATTTTTTCTCTGGTTTCCATTCAGCAACGACTTCGCCGTTGGTCGCGAAACTACGAATGTGCAAGCCGTCCGGGTTTGCCGGGCCGCAGCCGAAGCAAATGTTTCGCGGAGCGTATTTTTCCTGGAGCGATTGTTCGCTCATAAGGCAGAGGTGGCTCGGCTTCTCCGAAGACGATGCCAAACGCATTCGCCGGAGGCGCAAGATTTGTCAGTCATTAAATTCATCGGACCGCAATGCCGCATCCATCTCTCAACGCGTTGAGGACAACGCGTTCCACCTTTGCGGTTAACCTTGAGGCGACCCGGGATACGGACGGAGCGCCGGCCCGACGTAGAATGACCTCGGCCGAATGAGACGGTTGTTATCGTGTTGCTCGACCACATGTGCACACCAGCCCGCCACGCGCGACGCAGCGAAAAGCGGCGTATTCAGCTCCGGAGGAAATCCCAAGAGCCAAAACACCGGCGCGGCGTAAAGGTCGACGTTGGCGCACAGTTGTTTCTCGCGGTCCATCACTTGTTCGAGCTTCTCGCAAATCGGCACCCAATTCTCTTTCCCTGTACGCTTCCCGAGGTCGCGCGCGATCTCCCGCATCGCCGGCACGCGCGAATCGCCCTCTTTGTAAACGCGATGACCGAATCCCATGATCTTGTCTTTCGTCCCCAGCTTTTTCATTAACCATGCCTCGGCGCGATCCGGGGTCCCGATTTCCTCAAGCATCTTCATCGACTCCTCATTGGCGCCGCCGTGCAGCGGTCCTTTCAGAGTCGCAACTGCCGACGTGACCGCTGCATAAATGCCCGCCAGCGTAGAAGCGGTTACGCGCGCGGCAAACGTTGATGCATTGAATTCGTGGTCGGCGTAGAGATTGAAAATTGTGTCGAGCATGCGGACCTGCCATTGCTCGGGAATTTTGCCGTTAAACTTATAGAAAAAATTCGCCGCCTGCGTCAGCTCCGGTTTCTCCGGGAACGGCTGTTCGCCGTGCGAGATGCGCCAGCCGTCGGTGATCAAAGTGGAGACGCGCGCGATCAGCCGGATCGATTTGCGAATATTCGCGTCGTGCGAGTTGTCGTTTAGGTCCTTGTCGAATGCGCTCAACATCGAAACGCCGGTGCGCAGCATGTCCATGGGATGCGTGTCGCTCGGTAAAAGCCGCAGCATTTCCGTTACCGGCCCAGGCAACTCGCGTTGACTGGCGATCTGTTGCGTGAAGTCCTTCAGTTGCTTTGCATTTGGCAACTCACCGTTGAGCAACAAATAAGCAACCTCCTCGAAAGTGGCCTTCTCGGCCATTTGATGAATGTCGTAGCCCCGATACATCAACCCGGCAGCGGGATCGACCCAGCAGATCGCCGTTTCACCGGCGATTACCCCGGCTAGTCCCGGGCTGTATTGTGGTTTTGTTTCAGTACCCATGTTGTTCGCTGATTGTAACTACGATACGCGCGCCGACAAATCGTCAGTCGCTCAAGCCCAGCCATCTCTCTGAAGTTGGATCGTAGTCGAGCAGTTCGTAAAGTTCCTGGCGCGTCTGCATTTCGTCGAGCCATTCCTTTTGGGTCCTGCTTTCCTTGAGAGCACGCAAAAACGTTTCGCTCGCTTTCATCGACACGCGGAATGCGCTCTGGGGGAAAATCACCATCCGATAGCCAAATCCGGCCAAATCTGTAAACGAAAGTAGCGGGCTTTTCCCAAACTCCGTCATGTTTGCCAGCAGCGGCAGATCGATTTCACTGGCAAAATCGCGAAACTCCTCGGCGCTTTGCAATGCTTCCGGAAAGATTGCGTCGGCGCCCGCTTCCTTGTACCACTGCGCCCGATCAACTGTTCGATTGAAATCCTCGACGGCGCGCGCGTCCGTCCGCGCGATGATCATGAAATCGGGATCGCGTCGCACAGTTACCGCCGCTTTGATTTTTTCCGTCATCTCCTCAACGCCAACCAGCGATTTTCCGGCCAAATGTCCGCACCGCTTTGGAAATTCCTGGTCTTCGATATGACAGCCGGCCAGACCTGCGCCTTCTAGCTCGCGGATTGTGCGCGCGACATTTTCCGAACCGCCAAATCCGGTATTCGCATCCACGATCGCAGGAATTTTCACCGCTCTCGCGATGTACCCAGCCAACTGTGCCACTTCCGTTAGCGTCAGCAGACCGATATCGGGAACGCCAGCTGTCGCATTCGCGATTCCGGCGCCACTCACGTACACCGCGTCAAACCCGAGGCGCTCCACCTGTCGCGCGATGGCCGCGTTCGGCACGCCCGGCAGCATGATCGCGCTTTTCGCGATAAGCTCACGCAGTCGCGCTGCTTTTGTTTGTCTTGTCATGTCGAGCGAACCACTGTCATTCCGAGCGAAGTCGAGGAATCTCTAATTATTTCTCCTCCGGAATTTCTAGCGCTGTCATTAATTCCCCGACGTCCTTTGCTTCGTCCAGTTTCCACACAAGATCGACGATCTTCTTCGCTCGTTCGTTACCAATCACCGGTTCAACAAGCGCGAGGAATTTTCCCTCTACAGCTGAATCCTTAAGCGGATTCTTCGCGTGCCCAAGGGGATAATCGACGCGCCTAGTCAATCGCCGGCCATCGGCAAGATCAACGTGCACAATGTTGCCGACAGCATCTGGATACATCGCGCTCAACTCCGCGTTCCGTTCCACGTTCACATTCTCCAAAA
>JBKOYE010000135.1:0-20874 GCA_046725275.1 Verrucomicrobiota bacterium | reverse complement strand
GGACTACGCCATCATCGATATCCCCAAGGATAAAATCGAGACCAAGGATCACGAGCATAAGATCGCGGGCCTTGATATGCAGCTGGATCGCCGTTCCGAGTGGCACCAGATCTACTTCGAGTGCTGGCGGCAAATGCGCGACTTTTTCTTCTCGCCGACGATGGACGCCATCGATTGGAAGGCGATGCGCGACAAGTACGCCGCGCTGTTGCCATTCGTGAACCATCGCAACGATCTCACCTACTTGTTAGGCGAGCTGATCGGTGAACTGAACATCGGCCACGCTTACGTTGGCGGAGGCGAACGGCGTGACACTCCACGCATCAAGTTGGGCCTGCTTGGTGCGGAACTTTCCCGCGACCTGGCTACGCGCGCCTATCGAATCGAACGCATTTTACCAGGCGAAAACTGGGACAAGAAAACGCGCTCACCGCTTACAGATATCGGCGTGAATGTGAAACCCGGCGATTACATTCTGGCAATCAACAACACGGCGGTCTCGAGTTTGCCAAACCTTTATGACGCACTCATCGGCACCGCCGGGAAACAAGTGATCCTGCGCGTAAACTCGAGACCAACTGACGCCGGCGCGCGCGACGTAACCATTGTTCCCACCGAGAACGAAGCGCCGCTTTACTACATCGATTGGGTGCAAAGGAACATCGATTACGTGACGAAGAAAACAGGCGGCGAGGTTGGTTACCTGCACATTCCCGACATGGGCCAGCCCGGCCTCAACGAGTTCACGAAGCTTTACTTTCCGCAAATCCGGAAACACGCGCTCATTGTTGACGTACGCGGCAACGGCGGCGGCTTTGTCTCACCGCTTGTGATCGAACGATTGCGGCGAGCGCTAGTGATGATCGGGATCGCGCGAAACGGCATGCCGCAAACGGACCCGTCGCAAACGTTCACCGGTCCGATGGTCACATTGATAAACGAATTCTCCGCGTCTGATGGCGACATTTTCCCATATCGTTTTAAGACGCTCGGCCTCGGCAAACTCATCGGCAAACGGACCTGGGGCGGTGTCACCGGGATTCGCGAGTCGCTGCCGCTCGTCGATGGCGGACAATTCTTCAAACCGGAGTTTGCGATTTATTCGAAGGACGCCAAACAATGGATCGTCGAAGGTCACGGAGTGGATCCTGACATCGTGGTCGATAACGACCCTGGGAAAGAATTCAAAGGCGAGGATCAACAGCTTGATCGTGCTATTCAGGAAGTGCAGGGGGAGCTGAAAACAAAACGCTTTGATCTGCCTTCGCCCCCGCCCTGGCCAAACCGCAATCCTGCCGGCTAAAGCTGGCGTCGTTCGAGAAACCTTGTAGTCACCGGTTGGCCGCATGACGAATCCGTCCCGTGTGCGAACCTGTGACCGGTCCAACACAGAGCTGTATCAAGAGACGGCCCACAGGGCCGTGGCTACAGGTCAAAAACCTACATCACCGCACCCGACGGAATTTGGGACGCGCAACGCGGCGTTGGGAAGCGAACCTTAAGAGGAAACACTTCTCCATTCTCAAGGAACCAGAACCGGAAAGGATTAAATCTATGAGTGAGCAAGGACTTGAAACCATTGAGACAACAGTGCAGAAAACGCACGAATGGATTGCGCGAATCGCCGAATCCATGCACATGGAGAAACGCGACGCTTGGAAGTCTCTCCGGGCGGTGCTGCAGACGCTGCGCGATCGTTTGCCTGTAGATCTGGCGGTGCATTTCGGCGCGCAATTGCCAATGCTTGTGCGTGGCCTCTATTACGAGGGATGGGAGCCGTCCAAGGTGCCGATTAAGATGTCGCGTGAAGAATTTCTCGCCGTTGTGCAGTCGCGGGTCATCGCCGATCGCGTCATCGATCCGGTAGAAACCGTTCAAAACGTCCTGGCAATCGCCGCCAATCACATTGGCGGCGGTGAGATGCATAAGGTGATGGACGCGTTCCCCCACGACATGCAGTCTTTGTTTCCCGCGCTTGCTTCAGCAGCTTAAAGCCGCGCGGTCAGCCGCATGGATGGGGCGTTTGCAAACCGAAGCGAAGCGGGGCGGCTGCTTGCGGAAAAGCTCGAAAAATACGCGGGGCGCGAGGATGTGGTTGTACTCGGTCTGCCGCGCGGAGGCGTGCCCGTTGCCTACGAAGTTGCGAAGCGCCTGAACGCGCCGCTCGACGTTTTCATCGTGCGCAAACTCGGCGTCCCTGGTTTCGAAGAACTTGCCGCCGGTGCGATCGCCTCAGGCGGTGTGCGCGTGTTGAACGAAGACGTCATGCGCGCAATACCGCATGCCGACGAGACGATTGAAGTGGTAACCGCCAGGGAAACCGCCGAGCTCGAACGACGAGAACGGGCGTATCGCGATGAACGTCCCCCACCAGAACTGCGCGATCGAACTGTCATTTTAGTGGACGATGGATTGGCTACCGGCGCAACCATGCGCGCCGCGGTGAAGGCACTGCGAGAAAGCGGTGCCGCAAAGGTTGTCGTGGCAGTGCCTGTCGGACCGCTAGATACGTGTCACGAGTTCGAACAGCTAGCTGATGAAACGCTCTGTCTAAGCACACCACCATTCTTTCAGGCGGTCGGCCAGTACTACGATGATTTCTCGCAGACAAGTGATGACGATGTACGCGAATTGCTGACGAGCGCCGCGCAAGAGAGCTCCCAGGGGAACGTAAGCGAGCAGCAATGACAGACGCCGAATTTGTTCGCGAAATCGCACAGCCGCTCAGCGGTCACGCTCACGATTACGATCCGCTGCTGCAATTAATCGGTGACGCCCGAGTCACTTTGCTCGGCGAAGCGACGCACGGCACTCACGAATTTTATTCTGAGCGCGCCGCAATCACGAAACGCCTCATCGCTGAGAAAGACTTTTCGATTGTCTCGATTGAGGCGGACTGGCCGGATTCGGCCCGCGTTCACCGCTACGTGCACGGCGCCACCGGAGATGCAAATGCCGAGCAAGCGCTCTCGGGTTTTCGCCGGTTCCCTGCGTGGATGTGGCGCAACACGGTCGTAGCGGCGTTTGTCGAGTGGCTACGCGCCTTCAACAAAAACGTCCATCCAAAACGAGCGCCGGTCGGATTCTACGGAATGGATCTTTACAGCCTGCATGCCTCAATCCAAGCCGTGCTTGCTTATCTTGAAAAAGTCGATCCCGAAGCGGCGAGACGTGCGCGCCTGCGTTACTCCTGCTTCGATCATTTCGGTCGTAACCCGCAGGAGTACGGTTACGCCACTACGGTCGGTGCGATGGAGTCTTGTGAGAACGCAGTCGTCGCGCAATTGCTCGAGTTGCAGCAAAAGGCGAGCGAATTCTTAAGCCGGGATGGCGCGGTGGCCGCGGAGGAATTCTTTTTCGCAGAGCAAAACGCGCGTCTGGTAAAAGACGCGGAGCAATATTATCGGGCGATGTTCCGGGGCCGCGCGTCTTCGTGGAACCTACGCGACCGGCACATGGTGGAAACGGTCGAAAATCTGGTCGCGCATCTCAACGGAAGCCGCCAGCCCAAAGCGATCATCTGGGCGCACAATTCGCACCTCGGCGACGCGCGTGCGACGGAGATGAGTCATTACGGCGAAGTAAACGTCGGTCAGTTGATTCGCGAGCGATTTGGAAACGACGCTGTGCTGATCGGCTTCACGACACATCACGGGACGGTTACCGCAGCATCAGACTGGGGCGCGCCGGCCGAGCGCAAAAATGTTCGTCCAGCGCTGGAAGGCAGTTACGAAGGTTTGTTTCATCAGACCGGCTTACCTCGATTCTGGATCGATTTGCGGGGTGCCGGTCAGATCGGAGTCCTGCAACAGCGTCGGATCGAACGGGCGATCGGCGTGATTTATCGGCCGGAGACTGAGCGGTTGAGCCATTATTTTCACGCGCGTCTGCCGGAGCAGTTCGATGCCGTCATTCACATCGACGAAACACACGCCGTTGAGCCGTTGGAGAGCACCGGCATCTGGGAAGAAGGCGAATTGCCCGAAACCTATCCATTCAAAGTGTGACCACGATTCTGCAAGGCAAATCTGGTAGGGCGCGCCCGCTGGGCGCGCCGCTTCCAAACCATCAGTGACATCAGAATTCAGGCCGGTCAACAAGTCCTTTCCGGAAGTTTGACGATTCCAGAGAACGCCGTTGCGCTTGTGCTCTTCGCTCACGGCAGCGGGAGCAGCCGACACAGTCCACGGAATCAATTTGTCGCGCGCACACTGAACGATGCTGGCTTAGCCACCTTGCTTTTTGATCTGCTCACGCCGGAGGAAGAATCAATCGACATATATACGCGCGAGCATCGGTTCAACATCGGCTTGCTGGCCGAACGCCTCATTCACGCCACCAGTTGGGCAAAACAACAGGAGGAAACGCGCGATCTGCGGATTGGCTATTTTGGCTCAAGCACAGGCGGCGGCGCGGCGCTCGTCGCAGCAGCAGAGATTCCGCAACATATCGGCTCTGTGGTTTCGCGCGGTGGCCGCCCCGATCTGGCCGGGAACGCATTGCCGAACGTCGAGGCGCCGACGCTGCTCATCGTGGGCGGCAATGACGATGTTGTGATTGAACTAAATGAGATGGCGCGTGATCGGATGCGCTGCGAAATAAAATTGGAGATTGTTCCCGGCGCGACGCATCTGTTTGAAGAACCGGGCGCGCTGGAGAAAGTCGCGAAGCTCGCGAGCGATTGGTTTGTGAGTCACATCGGCACTAAATCCGCGTCTTGATTGTCATTCCGAGCGAAGTCGAGGCTGCAACGCAGCGGACGAAGTCCGCGAGGCCAGGCTTTCAATCCCGTGGTTAAGATTCCGCGAGATCCTTCGACTCCGCTTCGCTTGGCTTAGGATGACACGCGTTTTATTTACGCGTGTCTTTGTACGTTACCACGCGGCCCCACAAACTTTTCGTTCCCCAGATGCCAGCGCGCAGACATTCCAACTGTACGATCTGACTGTGATCGACAAAGAGATTCACGTTGGCGCCGTAATTCTTGATGTACCACGCGAACACATCGGGATCGGCGGCCTCGAACATCAATTTCTCCATGCCGATTTCGTCGATGAATTTCGCCGGAACCTCCGTGCGCCACGGATCGACGTTCTCGGTGATGCCTTCGCTCTCGATCATGATGATGTCTGCGCCAGCCTCCAGGAATCGTTTTGCCTGCGCGATCGCCCAGCTCGGATCGCGTGTGCCTTCCACTTTCAATTCTCCTGCGGCCGTCGCTCCGCCCGCTCCGAATTGAATCCCCACCTCCGGTTTCGCTTTCATTCCGGATTTGCGCACCAATTCAATCACCCGGAGCCAATCGTCAGTTGGAATCGAGACAAACCCCGCCGAAATCTCGATCGTATCAAATCCAAGTCTTTTGCATTCCGCGACGTATTTGCGAACCGCAACGCTGCCCTGGACGAGTATACGCTCGATAAATCCGCCAGTAGAAACGAGCACGTCATGCTTGTGACAAAGCTCAATGATTTCTCGGACTGCTTTCTTCGGCATGAGGATAAACGAACCGCCGGCAAACTTTAGCGAATCAACATACGCCCCCATCGTTTCGAACAGATCTTCGAGGTATCGCCGGCCGATGACCGAGTAATACGGCCCGCGGATTTCCGTTAAGCCCCGCTTCCGCGGTTTGCCTTCGCGCTCGTTAACCCGCAAAAATGGAAAACTGCGTCCAGGCTGTTTTGATCTTCGCTTCATCGCTATTCATCTGGGGAAACGTTGCGCAAAGTGGCTGCGGTCGTCTCTGGGGAACACACGCGTTTCGCGTGTTGGGTTGAAAACCTGGCCGTCGCTTCGCGTCCGTTGCAGCGGCGTCCCCCCGAAACGATCTTTCCTTATCCCTTGCCAGTGGGAATCGACGCGCCACCAAGCGCGCGATCGCGAGACGCGCTCGCCAACACGCGGGACCGCGTGCGCTCCCCAGAACTCGCGAACTCGGGCCGGCTGTTTAAATTGCGACTGGATGATCGAATCACGCGCTCACAATTTCTCGGCGCTAACTACTGATCTTTACGAGGTCACGATGGCTTGCGGTTACTGGAAAACCGGAGTGAGCGATCACGAAGCCGTGTTCCATGTCACGTTCCGAGAGAATCCGTTTGGCGGTCAGTTTACCCTCGCCTGCGGGCTGGCGACGGCAGTCGAATTCCTGTGCAGATTTCGTTTTACCGATACAGAAATCGCTTATCTCGCGTCCCAGCGCGGTAACGATGGCAAACCGCTGTTCGATTCTGGTTTTTTGAATTACCTCCGTGAGCTGCAGCTGGTATGCGACATTGACGCGATTCCAGAGGGAACACCGGTGTTTCCAAATGAGCCGCTGATTCGCGTTCGGGGTCCAATTGCTCAATGCCAGCTACTCGAGACGGCCCTGCTCAACATTTTCAATTTCCAAGGCCTGATTGCTACGAAAGCAGCGCGTGTCTGCCTGGCTGCTGAACATGATCCCGTAATCGAATTTGGTCTCCGGCGATCGCAGGGAGTCGATGGTGGATTGACAGCAGCTCGCGCGGCTTATATCGGCGGCTGTGCTGGAACATCCAATTTGCAGGCAGGCAAACGTTTCGGCATTCCAGTAAGCGGAACGCAGGCGCATAGCTGGATCATGTTTTTCGACACCGAAGTCGAGGCGTTTGAAACTTACGCCAGAGCGATGCCTAACAACTGCATTTTTTTGGTAGATACGTACAACTCCATCGAAGGCATACGTCACGCCATCGACGTGGCCGGCGAACTGCGCAGACAAGGACACGAGGTGATCGGCGTGCGTCTGGATTCCGGCGATCGCGTCGCATTGAGCATCGAAGCGCGCCGGATGCTGGATCAGGCAGGCTTTTCAAATGCAAAGATCGTCTGCTCAGGCGATCTGGATGAATACATGATCGCGGAAATGAAACAGCGCGGCGCGAAAATTGATATTTGGGGCGTCGGAACAAAGCTCGTCACAGGGCAGCCGGACGCTGCCCTCGGCGGGATCTATAAATTGGGCGCCGTGCTCCGCCCGGGTGGGGAATGGCAATACCGCATCAAAATTTCCGACGAATCGGCGAAGGCTTCGGTTCCTGGCTCATTGCAAGTTCGCCGGTTTCACCAGCCGGACGGCAAATTCATGGCAGACGCGATCTATGAAATTGAGCATGGCATCGCTGAGCCTTGTGAAATTGTAGATCTTGAAACAGAGGAGAAAACCGAGATTCCCGCAAGCACCGAGTATTCCGATCTGCTGACGCCTATCTTCCGGGGCGGGCAATTTGTCTATCGGGCTCCGACCATCGAGGCGTCGCGTGAGTATGCACGCAACCAGCTCAGGTGCACGCCTCCAGAAATTTTGCAGCTGAACCATCCAGTCGCCTACACGATCGGCCTCGAACGATCACTGCACGAGTTACGATCAACACTGATCGAGCGCACGAAGGAACAATTAAAGTAAACTAAATGGCGTTGTCATGTTGAGCGAAGCGAAACATCTCTGATCTGCTTCCGTTGGGGGCATCGGCCCAAAATTGATCCGGGATTCTTCGCTTCGCTCGGAATGACGCCAACCCATTCCTCAATGAACGCGCTAATCCTCGTCGATCTTCAGAATGACTTTCTGCCGGGCGGTGCCTTGCCTGTGCCACACGGTGATGAAGTCATTCCTGTCGCTAATGAACTGCAGCGCCGTTTCGATCTGGTTGTTGCCACAAAAGATTGGCATCCGCCCGATCACGGCAGTTTCGCGTCAAATCACCCGGGTAAAAAACCCGGTGACCGCATTATGCTCGACGGCATCGAACAAATCCTGTGGCCGGTGCATTGCGTCCAAAACACACACCGCGCAGAGTTCGCCCCGTCATTCGATACGAGCCGCATCGCCCATGTTTTTCACAAGGGCACCGAGCGAAACATTGATAGTTACAGCACGTTTTTCGACAATGCCCACCGGCGACATACCGGCCTCGCGGATTATTTAAAGAAACGCGGAATCAAAGACATTTACCTGATGGGTCTCGCTTTGGATTACTGCGTCAAATACAGTGCACTCGATGCGCGGCACCTCGGCTTAAATACGCATATCATCGTCGACGGCTGCCGTGGCATTGAGCTTGAGTCCGGCGATATCGGTCGCGCGCTGGACGAAATGAAACACGCCGGCGCGATCCTTCTGAAAAGCAGCGAACTGTAGACCGAGCCGTTACGCCGGCTTCGTTACGCCGGCAACACAGTCGAGAGCGTTACTTCGCTGTCGATGGTTTGCTCAGAGACATTCTCGACGGTGGCGCCAACCTTTGATCCGTCGCGATCCACAATCCAGACTTGCTGGCCTTGTTCGAATGGGCCACGGGCCATCACCTTGAGTAAAACGCCCTCCTCCGTGGCTGGATTGTCGAGCACATCGATGCAGATTGCTTCGGTCTTTCCGAAGTCCGTCACCAATGTAAGGGCGTCATCAACGTTCGGCCTTTGCATGGACAGCAGATCCCCGTGTTCCCGCTAAAAGTAATCGCCGCTCGCTCGACTCACGGGTGTGTCAGCGCTTACAAACAAATCATGTAACTGTAGCGGCAGGCGTGTCGCCTGCAAAATGACGATTGTCGCAGCCGGCACGGCTGCCTCTACAGATCACGCGGCGATGACCGGTCTTTCCCGGCAGCAAATTTCCAGCTTGTTGCCATCGAGATCCTCAAAAAAGAAGGCGTAATATCCGGGACTGTAGCCTTTGCAAATTTCCGGGCCCTCGAGTTTTTTTCCGCCAGCTTCGCGCACCAGCTTTGCAATCCGGTCCACTTCTTCGCGCGTATCGGCCCAAAACGCGATCCGCGTGCGATTCGGTTTGTGATTTTTATCCGGACTAAGGCCAAAGAATTCCGACGGTCTGTCGCCGCCTGCGGAATAAAAAGTATGGAAATATCGCCCGGGTTTTTCGTGCACGAATCCAAGCTGCGGTAGAAATTTTCCGTAAAACTTTTTCGCTACCCCCATGTCTTTCACCCGCAAATCGATGTGATCAAAGCAACGCGTTTTCATGTGTCGATTTTCAACCGCATGGCGCGGCACTTCAAACGCGTGTGATCGCAAAAGGTAGGGCGCGCAGTCCTCTGCTCTCCGATCGCGGTTGACTCGGCGCGTACTCGGGAAGGCCAGCAGGTTTCGTGGCACATCGTACGGATTAAAACGGCCCGCAGGGCCATGGCTACAGCAAACGCGCCAGAATCGGTCTCAGCTTTTCTATCGTCGCTTCCGGCCACAACTTCCGGTCGGTCACTAGCGCGGCATCCAACGCGGAATGTTCCGGCCAGTTCGGCTCATCGGGAATCCGGGGTATGACGTCCGCAATGACTCTCCTCGCCATCTCCGCATTTGCCAGCAAATGACTGAGAACAATCTCAGCAGATACCGGTTGCTCCTCGATTTTCCAAGAATCGTAGTCGGTGATCATCGCCATTGTCGCGAACGCGATCTCTGCTTCGCGAGCCAGCTTTGCTTCTGGAAGATTGGTCATGGCGATCACGTCGAACCCGTTGCGGTGATTGAATTCAGATTCGGCACGCGTCGAGAAAGCTGGGCCGTCCATGTTCACATAAGTACCCCCATTGTGAGCGGTGTATCCCAGTGACCTGGCCGATTCAGCCAATACATTGCGCAGGTTCGCGCTGATCGGTTCAGCAAAGCCAACGTGCGCCGCAATGCCCTCGCCGAAAAACGTATGGACCGCGCGTTGACTGGTGCGATCAAAAAACTGCGAGGGTAAGACCACATCTCGCGGCGCATATTTTTCCTGCAAGCTGCCGACCGCCGCGACTGAAATGATCCAGCGAACATTCAACGAGCGAAGCGCGTAAATGTTGGCGCGGTGATTTATTTCGTGCGGCAGAATCCGATGCCCGCGGCCATGTCGAGGCAAAAAATAAACCTGACGCCCTCCTAATGTTCCCCCGACAAGGACGTCCGATGGCGGTCCAAACGGTGTGTCGACCTTGTGTTCAGTCGCATCGCGTAACTCCTGCATCTGGTACAGACCGCTGCCACCGATGATGCCGATCGCCGGAGGGTCGTTGGTTTGAGACATGCCGAGATTTAAGACATGAATCACATGGATTGTCACGAATCTGATAACACTGAGGACTCCGGATTAGCAATCCACCGGCTACACAAAACAAACAGCACATTGTCATTCTGAGCAGAGCGAAGCTGCAACGCAGCCCCGAATGCCTTTCGGGGCGAGGCCAGGGTTTCCATCTCAGATCATTTTTGATTCCGCAAAAAGAGCAATAGCCAGAGATGTTTCGCTTGCGCTCAACATGACAGTGCAATTGAGGTGGGTGGTAAAATCCGCGTGCCGTGTCTTGGACGACCTTTGCTCGCTATGTATTGTTCTCGTCCGCCCATGCCGAAATTCTTCATCAAAACCTATGGTTGCCAGATGAATGAGCGCGACTCGGAACAGGTCGCGCATTCGCTGCTGGCGCGCGGTTACGAGCAGGTCGCGCACGAGTCGGAAGCCGACGTCGTGCTGCTGAACACATGTAGCGTGCGCGACATGGCTGACCAAAAAGCGCTTGGCAAGATGGGCATGCTGGGCCGGCTGGCTAAAGAGCGCCCGCATGTGGTGTTCGGGTTCCTTGGCTGCATGGCTCAAGCGCGCGGCGCGTCCCTGTTGAAACATTTGCCGCACGTCGACCTTGTCGTCGGCACACAAAAGTTTCACCGCGTGGCGGATTACGTGGATGAAATCGTGGCGAAGAAAACGGCGCGCCCGGCCGGGATCATCCCCCTTCGCCAAGGCTACGGCGGACAAGCCGATCCCGGCTACCGCAGAATGAATGATCTGCGGTTTTCGATCGTGGATGTCGCGGAAGAAGTCGGCTCGCAATCGACCATTCGCGACCAGCAACTGACGCCGAGGCAGGCAACGGCGTTTGTCTCAATCATGCAGGGATGCAACATGCACTGCACTTTCTGCATCGTGCCGCAAACGCGCGGAGCGGAACGCAGCCGATCCATTAACGAAATCGTCAGCGAAGTGCGCGATCTAGTTTCGCGCGGAATCAAAGAAGTCACGCTCCTGGGGCAAATCGTGAATCTTTACGGTCGCCACGAATTTCCGAAGCTCGACAACAAATCTCCGTTCGTGCAGTTACTCGAAGCGCTTCATGAGGTGCAAGGCCTCGAGCGACTTCGCTTCACTTCGCCTCATCCGATCGGTTTCCGCGATGATCTGATCGATGCTTTCTCGCGGCTGCCGAAACTTGCCGAGCACGTTCATCTGCCGTTGCAATCCGGCTCGAACAAAATTCTCAAAGCGATGCACCGCGCGTACACCTCTGAAAAATATGTGGATCTTGTCGGCCGAATCCGGCGGGCGCGCACTGGCATTGCGATTACCACCGACATCATCATCGGGTTCCCCGGGGAAACGGAAGATGACTACCGGCAGACACGCGATCTGGTCGAGCAAATCCAATTCGATAACGCATTCGTGTTTCGGTATTCGCCGCGCCAGGATACTCCGGCGGCGGAAATGCCCCATCAAATCGACGAGCAGGTTAAAGAAGAGCGCAATCACGATTTGCTCGAAGTCGTGAACAAATTGAATCGCCGGATTCTCGAACGTCTGGTCGGGAACAAAGTAGAAGTCCTTTGCGAAGGGCCGAGCAAAACAAACCGCGCGCGCCTAATGGGCCGCACCCGGACGAACAAGATTGTCGTATTTCCGCCTTCGCCAAGGCTACGGGGCACGGGTGAAGGCGACGAACTCGTCGGAGAGCTTGTGAATGTTCGAATTGAGCGCGCGAATGGGTTCAGCTTGTACGGGACGCCGCTGCTAGAGTAGCCTATGCTCAATCGCAAGTTGAAAACTTGCGCCACCCTATTCAAACTCACTCGCCAAGTGAACTTCGACGCATGATTTATCATCTCTCCCTGCACAGCGCAGGAATTATCGCTGGGGCTTTTCTCTTCGTAGTCGGCTTGATTGGTCTGGTAAAACCGGACTTCGCGAATGTGGTCCAGCGGTTTCCGCGCTCTCGTGTTGCGGCAATTGTGCTGCTTACCATTTGTCTGGCTTGGACGTTCTGGCTGCTCGCTACCATTCAGATGGGCGAATTTTCGGGGTTTCGTCGTCCCCTCCTGATTGCGTTGCCGATCGGTTACGTGCTCGCGCTGCGCTTCGTTGACGAATTTCTCGCAGTACGCGCTCTTGGAATTCTTTGTTTGCTCGCGGCCGAACCGCTGCTTGACGCCGCCTTTCTGCGTTACGAAACGAGCCGCTTGCTCGTGACAGTGTTTGCTTACTTGCTGATTATCGCCGGGCTGTTCTGGGTCGCTATTCCGTATGTCCTTCGCGATCAAATTAATTGGATTGCACGGAGCGTTTTTCGTTGGCGCTGTCTGCATGCAATTGCGTTGATTTACGGCGGTGTGATTCTCCGGTTCGCGTTTACGCACTATTAAAACGAACTTCCTTTGTAGGCACCGGCCTGTGGCCGGTCTAGGCAGACTGTTTCGATTTCATGATGAACGCGCCCCGCAGGGCCGTGGCTACACAAGATAGATGAATCGGATTCTGGTGATCCGCGGCGGAGCGATCGGCGATTTCATTCTCACTTTGCCGGGGTTAAAAGGGTTGCGTGACGCCCGGCCAAATGCCCACATCGAGATACTTGGTTACAAGCACATTGCGGTGCTCGCGGAAAATCGGTTTTACGCGCAAGCAGTGCGCTCGATCGAATACGGACCGCTCGCCAGATTTTTCGCGGGCAACTCAGAATTGCCGGCGGAACTGGCCGATTACTTCGCCAGTTTCGATTTGATCATGAGTTACCTGTACGACCCAGACCGGATCTTCGAAAAGAATCTGCGCCGGTGCGGCGTTGAAAATCTGACTTGCGGCCCTGCAAAGATCGTCGAAAAAGCCGGGCTTGCCGCGCGCCAGCTTGCGCGACCGATCGAGGAGCTTGGAATCAAGGTTGTCGATCTTGCCGCGAGAGTTTTTCCCTCAATGGAAGATCGGGAGTTTGCCCGCGAGTTTCTTGCGACAACGCGGCAACCGATTGTGGCGATTCATCCCGGAAGTGGCAGCCAAGCAAAGAATTGGCCACTGAAAAAATGGATTGGCTTGTTTTCGCCAAGCAGTCGTTTCGCAGACCTCGAACGCTTGCTGGTGATCTCAGGCGAGGCAGACAAAGCTCAGACCGATCAATTGGAACACGAATGGAAGAATCGCGATGTCCGTTTCGCCAGGAACCTGCCGCTGCCTCGCCTTGCCGCCGTCCTTGAGCGCTCGATATTCATCGGACACGACAGTGGAATTTCGCATCTGGCGGCGGCCGCCGGCGCGAAGTGCATTCTGCTTTTCGGTCCGACCGATCCCGACGTCTGGGCGCCTAACAATAGGAATGTGCGAGTTGTCAATGCGCCGGATGGAAGGCTCAGCGATTTGGAAACCGAAATGGTCCAAACAGCGCTCGTCGACATGCTGCGCAGCTAATCGAACTGTTCAGCGCAGAGCTACTTGGCGCAACCGAGATTTCCGCTGAAAACAGCGGACTGTACAGCATTGCTGCTGGCCTTAATCTTCGTAGCCGCGCGGAAATTTCTGGTGCCATTTCCAGGCGCTCTCAATGATGGCGTCGAGCGATTGGAATTGCGGCTGCCAGCCAAGCTCCTTTTTGATTTTGTCGGAGGAAGCGATGAGCCGCGGCGGATCGCCGGGCCTGCGTGGTTTTTCGATCGTGTCGATTTTTCGGCCGGTGATTTTGCAGCAGGATTCAATTACCTCTCGAACGCTGGAACCGCCACCTGTGCCGAGGTTGTAACAGCCGCTCGCGGCTTCGCCCAGAGCCACGATATGTGCGTTCGCGAGATCGAGGATGTGAATGTAATCGCGAATACATGTGCCATCGGGTGTGTCATAATCGGTTCCATAGATTTCGACGTTCGGTCTTTCACCGAGCGCCACCTGCAGCACAGTGGGAATCAGATGCGTCTCCGGCCGATGGTCTTCGCCAAATTTGTCTGATGCGCCAGAGGCGTTGAAGTAGCGCAAGCAAACAAATTTCACGCCGTGAATCTCATCGTACCAGCGCAAAATTTTTTCGAATGCAAGTTTGGATTCACCGTACGGACTGATCGGGCGCGGCTGCGCGGTTTCATCGATTGGCACCCGATCCGGCGGACCAAAGATCGCGCATGTTGACGAAAACACGATTCGGCGGACACCAGCCGCGACCATGGCGTCGAGCAGGTTCAATCCATTGCAAATATTGTTCCGGAAATATTTGGAAGGATTCTGCATTGATTCGCCAACCAGCGCGTTTGCGGCGAAATGCATCACCGCGTCGGGACGCGTACTGGAAATTGCAGCGTCTACCTGCCTGCGATCGGCTAGTTCGCCTTCAATGAAATGCGTCCGCGAATCAACGGCGCCGCGATGCCCTTCACTCAGGTTATCGAAAATGGCAACTTCATGTCCCTCATTTAGCAACAGCTCGGCGCAAACGCTCCCTATGTAGCCCGCGCCGCCAACGACAAAGATTTTCATTGGCGGGAAAAATGCCGCGTGATTCGCGTTAAATCAAAACCAACTGGCGAGATGAGCGTCCCGATCGCGTACGTCTGCCGGTAGCGGGCCCGCTAATTTGAAATCGGGCTACGCCGGGGAGTATTTTGCGCGACGGTTTTGCCTTTCTTTTTCTCAAGGGCTGCGACCATTTTCCGCACGCAATTATGTTTGCAACGCGGCGCGAGAACTTTCAAACTCTCTTCGTCCGAACCCCATTGCAAAATGTCGATGTCCATGTAGCGGACACCCCAGTTTTTCACTTCCGAGCGACTGGACTTATAAAGATCAATTGTGCCGGTGCCGACCAACGCGTTCCCGTAATCGTCGATGACGTATTCTTCGTTGGTCTCTGCGAGACGGAAGCGCGTCCCGAGCGGATATCGAGACCAGTCTGAAGCCGCACTTAGCACGTGGCGGCCGGAAAGATAGGTGCCTATAGCGTTGTGAGCCCCGCTTCCTCCCTCGTGATGCGTATAGGCAGTCGTGCGCACGTGTGGTATCCGCTGTCCACTAGTAAGCGTCGGTTTCGATTGCGTCGCGCAGCCTACAACAAAGCAAGCTAAAGCTCCCGCGAGCGCTAGGTTAAGGCATCTAGGCATCGGCGTGTCGCGCCCTCATACCAGCCGAGGGAGACAAAGGCAAGCGATAATTTACGGAAATTCCCTAGGACTCCGGATCCACGTCAGCTTGAGGAGTGCGATCTTGTCGGTACGAGCAGTCCGTTCCGCGTTAGCGGAGCGCTTGCGTTAGTTCAGTAGTGCAATGTGGGCACCGCGTCGCCTTGATTGGGATAGTCATCGCGCATGCCGGACAATCTTTTGACACCGGGGCGGCGTTTGGAGCCGGGCGCTTCATCTTGTTGACTGCTTTTACGACAAGGAAGATGCAGAACGCAACAATAACGAAGTTAATAACAAACGTGATAAAGTTGCCGTAGTTCCAAGTGATCGCCTTGTGAGCCAGTGCGTCAGCCGGGGTTGAGAAATTAGTCATCCCATCCCCGCCTGCCTTTAAAACAACAAACTTGTTCGAAAAATCGAGCCCGCCTGTAATTAAGCCTATCGGAGGCATCAGTATATCTTTCACGAGCGAAGTAACGATACTTCCGAAGGCCGCGCCGATGATGACGCCGACAGCTAGATCAATGGCATTACCTTTGACCGCGAATTCCTTAAATTCCTTCCACATGTCGCTGATTTGATCAGGTCACGACGATATTGACGAGTTTTTTTGGAACGACAATCACATTGCGGACCGTCTTACCGGCGATTCGCTCTTGAACCTTCGGGTTCTCGAGCGCGGCGGTTTTGAGTTCGTCCTGCGTTGCGAGCATGGGCATGTTCATTCGCTCACGGAGTTTGCCATTTATTTGGATAACAATTTCAACTTCGTCTTCGACGAGCAAACGCTCGTCGTAACCCGGCCAGGATTGTTCAGTAATGTCTCCAGCCGCGCCGTCGAACTTACCATTCAACTTTTCCCAAAGCTCAGATGAAATGTGCGGCGCAAACGGGTTGAGCAAAATCAGGAAGCTGCGCATCGCCGACAATGGAATCATTTCCGCATTGGTAAATGCGTTCACGAAAATCATCATCTGCGAAATCGCCGTGTTAAACGAGAACGAGTCGATGTCGTTCGTGACCTTTTTAATTGTGCCATGCAACAGCTTTTGCTGTGGCTTGGTGGCACCGACGGCTTTGATTTTTTTGGATAATTCCCATTCGCCTGCCTGGTTCTCTGTCATGAGCAACCGCCAGACGCGCGCAAGAAAGCGCGCGACGCCTTCGACGCCGCGCGTGCTCCAAGGTTTCATTTGCTCGAGCGGTCCCATAAACATTTCGTAGCAACGAAACGCATCTGCTCCGTGCTGATCGATCACGTCGTCGGGGTTAACGATGTTCCCACGCGATTTCGACATTTTTTGGTTGTCTTCGCCGAGGATGACTCCCTGGTTCACGAGCCGCTGAAATGGCTCCGGCTTCGAGACGTAGCCAAGGTCGAATAGCACCTTATGCCAGAACCGTGAATACAGCAGATGCAGCACCGCGTGTTCAGTACCGCCCACATACACATCGACCCCACCCGGCTTATTGCCGCCCATCCAGTAGCGCTCGGCCTCTTCACCGACGAACCGCTGTTCGTTGTGCGAGTCGCAAAATCGCAGGTAATACCAGCACGAGCCTGCCCACTGCGGCATCGTGTTCGTCTCGCGCACCGCCTTCTCAGAGTATCGAATCCAGTCTTTTGCCTTTGCAAGCGGCGGCTCGGCGGTCCCCGTTGGCTTGTAATCGTCGAGCGGCGGCGGGACGACTGGCAGTTCTCTTTCATCCAACGCGCGGTGTTTGCCGTTTTCCCAAATGATCGGGAATGGCTCCCCCCAATACCGCTGACGCGAGAACAACCAGTCGCGCAGCTTGTAATTGATGGCGCGTTTGCCGAGGCCGCGTTCTTCCAGCCATGTCGTAATCTTCTTTTTCGCATCGCCGCTCGTTAGGCCATTAATCGTCGGCGAGTTAACCGCAATGCCTTCGCCGGTGAATCCGATTGCCGGTTCATCTCCTATTGGCTGAACGACAACGACAACGGGCAGATTGAATTTTTTCGCAAATTCCAGATCGCGATCGTCGTGCGCCGGCACGCCACCTATGGCGCCGGTCCCGTAGCCAAGCAGCACATAATCAGCGATCCAGATTGGGATCTTTTGGCTTGTCGCCGGATTGATTGCGTACACGCCGGTAAATACGCCGGTTTTTTCTTTCGACAGATCGGCACGTTCGAGCTCACTTTTGCGTGCGGTTCGTTCACGATATTCTCGAACCGCAGGCCACTGTTCCTCGGTAACAATGAGATCGACCAGCGAATGTTCGGGTGCTAGCACCAGGAACGTACCGCCGTAAAGCGTATCGGGTCGCGTAGTGAAAACGCGAATTTTGGAGCCGGGATCGCCGATCCCGGCTACAGCAAAATCGATCTCCGCACCTTCACTTCGGCCAATCCAGTTGCGCTGAAGCAATTTGATGCCTTCGGGCCAATGAAGTTCGTCCAGTTCATCGAGTAATCGTTCGGCGTATGCCGTGATGCGTAACATCCATTGGCGCATCGGCCTTCGGACAACCGGAAAACCGCCAACTTCGCTTTTTCCATCCACAACTTCTTCGTTGGCCAGAACTGTGCCGAGTTCCGGGCACCAGTTAACAGGGACTTCGGCGACGTAAGCCAGCCGGACGCTGTCCGGATCATTCCCCCGATAAGTTGAGATCGGCTCAGCCCGTTTTGTCTGCGGGTTAAACCAGGAATTGTAAATCCGGAGAAAAATCCACTGCGTCCACTTGTAATAGTGAGGATCAGTCGTGTTGACCTCCCGCTGCCAATCATAGGAAAAACCGATCCGTTTTAATTGGCTCTTGAATTCGGCTACATTTTCGCGCGTGGTGACGGCAGGATGCTGCCCGCTTTTGACTGCATATTGCTCGGCCGGCAAACCGAATGCGTCCCAACCCATCGGATGCAACACGTTGAAGCCATGCATACGTTTGTAACGCGCAACAATGTCCGTCGCGGTATAGCCTTCCGGATGTCCAACGTGCAAACCCGCTCCGCTGGGATAAGGAAACATGTCGAGGATGTAAAATTTCGGCTTCCCGGGATCGAAACCTCTCTCGCCAGGGTTCGGTGCGTGAAAAAGCTGGCGCTCGTCCCAAATGGCCTGCCATTTCGGCTCGATCTTATCAAATGGATACGGTTTACGCCGCTCGCTACTCATTAGCAGTTTTAATCAGGAAAACAGGAACCCAGGAAAGGAAAGTCAAATTTACTCGTGGTTTGCTGGTTTCCAGATTTCATTTGAATCGTGATCGAGCTTGTGATCGCAACGCGCAACGCGCATAAGACACGCGAGGTCCAGCATATTCTCGGACCAGAGTTCACCGTGCGCGATCTTGGGAGGTATCCGGAAATTTCCGAGATTCGCGAGAGCGGAAGGTCGTTCGAGGAAAACGCGAAGTTCAAAGCTCTCGCCGCATCAAGACAATTGGCAGCTCTGGTGGTTGCTGACGATTCGGGACTGGAGGTTGACGCTCTCGGCGGCGCGCCCGGAATTTATTCGGCGCGTTATGCTGGCGCGAACGCGACGGACACCGACAAAATCGATAAATTAATCCGCGAGCTTGCGCGAGTTCGCGCCACAGCGGATGGGCGTCGTGCTCGATTTCGTTGCGTTGTGGCGCTCGCGCGTCACGGCAATCTCCTCGGAACCTTCGAAGGAATTGTGGAAGGAAGTGTCGCCGATGAAGCGCGAGGCGACTCTGGATTTGGCTACGACCCGATTTTCATTCCGGAAGGATTGAAGCAGACTTTCGGTGAACTGCCCACCGAAGTGAAGAACACAATCAGCCATCGCGCCAAAGCGATTCGCGCGCTTGCCGATAGACTTCGACGACTCGAGTTCGGCGACTAAGGACTAGGAGGAGGAGCCGGAGGAGCCGGCGCCGTTTGGGTGACGCCCCCAGCTGCCCTGATCTGATACCCAACTTTTGTAATGCCAACCGATCGAACTTTGTCGAGGACTCCAATCACGTCGCCATACATCGCCATCGGTTGGGCGCTGATGGAAATTTTGATATCCTTATTTGCCCTGTGAAGTTGGAACAACCGAGGCAGCACCTGATCATCCGCTACGTATTGATTGTCGAAAAAGACTGCGTTTCCTTCCAGCACTTTGATCGACACAAAGTCCTTTACCCCGCTTGGTGGCGGTCCCACCGCAGCGGGCAAATTAACGCGAATGCCCTTCATGTGAGTCTGGCTCAGGCTCACCATCATAAAACTGGCCAGCAGAAAGAACATGATGTCGATCAAAGGGATGATCTCGATCCGTGCTCGTTTCTTCGGAACTGGCGAGGATAGTCTCATATCTAGTAGGAAGCACCCGTCATCGTGAAGGTGATGGGAATGTTAACCCTGGAAACTGTTCCAGGTCTAAATCGCCACTGCCGAAACGCGCTAGTGGCGGCATTATCCAAGATGGGACTCCCGGTGCTTGACGAGACGGTGGCGCTAGTGACGTTGCCGCTAGCTGCGTCCACCGTGGCGACGATCACGCCACTTCCGGTGACGTGCCGTGAACGCGCCTCATACGGGTACTGAGGTCGCGGCGCGTATAAGGCGAGGGCTTTCGCTCGCGACATCGACATCGGCCCAGGGCTTTTGACAGGCGTGAATTTTTGCTGCGTTTGCGGTTGTCGAGGTGGCGGTGTTCGTTCTTCGACAAACTCTGGTTGAACCTCAGGCGGAGGAGGAGGCTCCGGGATCGGGATGTCCTCGGGCGGCGGAGTCGCCTCAGGCGGAGCTAGCACCGCTTCCACCACCTGCGGTGGTTGAGGCGGAAGTTCCACGGCGGGGGCTTCGTGCCGTTGAGAAGCCACAACCGCTGCCAAGTGGATCCCTAAAGCGCCACCAAGTGCCGTCCAGAAATACCATCGCGGGGGCGGCCGGTAAATGAGCGTTCTGACTTCCCTTTGTGTTTGTCCTAGCGGTTTTGCCATACCAAAATCACTGTGCTCCGGGAACGGCCTTGAGCGATTCGCTCTTAATTTCGAAGGAAATCTTGTAATAGCCGGCCGCGCGAACAAGGTCCAACAGGTGGGCAACGTTCAGGTGCACTGAATCCTTGTCCCCTCGAACAAAGACCTTCGCGTCCGGAGCCGATTGATGTGCCATCTTTAGACGGTTCAGCAATTCCTCGTCGGCGACTTCGTCCTTATCAAAGAAATAATGGCCATCCTTATCGACCGAGACGCTGACGTATTCGCGCTTTGTCTGGACCTCACCCGAGACCCCCGAGGGCAGATTCACTTTGATCCCCTTCATGTGCACCTGACTCAGGCTCACCATCATGAAACTGGCGAGCAGAAAGAACATGATGTCGATCAACGGGATGATCTCGATCCGCGCTTTCTTATGTGGAATGGGTGACGCTACGCGCATACGAAATTGCTAGATGGAAGACCGTGTTGCCGATGAAGGCGTGCCACTCTCGATCGCCACGTGTCGCTCTGCGGGGTGGGCTTGGAGCATAACTTCCAAATTGGTGGCTGCCGTTTGCAATTCGAACTCCAAGTTAGACACGCGAGAGGTGAAAAAGTTAAACGGAATCAATGCAAAAATGGCGATACCCAGACCGCACGCGGTGGCAATCAGCGCTTCGGCAATACCGCCAGTGACGGCTTGCACAGCGAGTTCCTCGTTGCCCAGAAAACTGAAGGACTTGATCAGACCGGTGACTGTCTCTTATACACATCTCCGAGCCCACGAGACCTCGTAGGCAATCG
>JBKOYE010000040.1:0-18297 GCA_046725275.1 Verrucomicrobiota bacterium | reverse complement strand
CTCCCCGTCATCATTGTCACCGGCCACGATTTGCCGAACGCTCGCGACCGCGCCATGGCGGGCGGCGCGTCAGCTTTCCTTCGCAAACCAGTGCTCGATCGCACTCTTCTTGGCGCCATTTCTGCCGCGACCTCGTCCGCTCAACCAGGAGGAAGTCCCAACGGCAAATAAATTCAAGATGGAAACATCAATCCCAAATCGAAAAATTTCCCCGGGCGATCGCAGCAGCGGTCGCCCGAACCACTACAAAACGTCTTGGATCGCCATGGGAATGGCCCCCCAGACAACCAAAAAACAAGAAAGAAAGTAAATATGAAAACCTATATTAAAATAGCACTCGCGCTGGTGGCGTGTAGCGCTCTCAACGCGGCTCCTCCCAAACCGCAGCTGAGTCCGTTAACCGTCGCTTGCAATGGTAGCACACCTGCCTCCATAACATTAACGATCACCGCCGGAGCGACAGGAGCGCCGGCTGGCTTTTCCGTTCAGTGGATGAAGCAGGCCGACTTGGACGCGCTTGGCGGCGTGTGGCCTTCGGACGAAAATCTCTTTTGTAAAGCTAGTTTCTCCGGCGTGCCTACGTGCAGCCAGTACAACCTTGCTCCAAACGCCTCGGTCAACGTCACCATCGACGACAATGTGTTTGACCAGTGCGGCGCAACTAACCACTGTGAGACGCCGCTGGATTGCGGCACGGCATATGCGTTTCGCGTTTTCGCGCACTCAAATCGCACGTATGATAAAAGTCCATTCGTCATCGGCGGGCCGTGCTCGACGGCAGATTGCGGCGGCAGCGCCACCTGCACGTTCACGCAAGGCTACTGGAAAAATCATCCAGACGCCTGGCCGGTGACAGCCCTGATGCTCGGCACCAACCCAACACCTTATGACCAAGGCGACCTACTGGCGATCTTCGGTGCGCCAGCGATGGGTAACGGGTTGATCACCCTCGCGCATCAACTGATCGCTGCGAAGCTGAACATCGCCAACGGCGCTGATGGCTCGGCGCTCGGTACCGCGATTGCTGATGCGGATGCGTTGATTGGTAGCTTAGTGATCCCGCCTGTTGGCACCGGTTACCTCGCTCCGAGCGCAACCTCCGCACTCGTAACGACACTGGACAACTTTAACAAGGGTGTAACTGGCCCCGGCCATTGCCCTAGCGAAGTCCTGCCCTAATAAGTTCACACTCAACCTGCACCGCTTCGGCGGTGCAGTCTTGTGTGAATTCAAAACTTGCGGGGCGTTCCCGGATCCGGCGGCGCCGTGCCTATAACGACGAAAGAGTAAGCAATCGCATAACCAAACAGGCCCCCTCAGGCAACCCAAGGGCTCTCCGGGTAACCGCAGAGCCCTCTGTGGCTTTGCAGTTGTGAATCTAACGAGAGAGAAACACTGATGGATCTGAATCTGGAGGTCGGGAGTCGAAGATCGGAAGACGACGACAAGCAGGAATTCGGCGCGCAGGTAGGTAGGGCGATCAGTCCTCTGAGCGCCGCTCCGGGAAACGCCCGGCTCGCACGGGAGTGCGAGCCCTACCAAAAGACGCGCCCTACCGAAGTTGGTTTAGACGAGCAACCGGCGAAAACACGAATCCTGTTGTTGGACGATCAACCGCTGCTCCGTTACGGGATCAGCGTTCATTTGAACTCACAGCCGGACATGATGGTGTGCGGTGATACCGGCAGCATATCGGATGCGCGGAGTAAGATCGTCGAGTGCCAGCCGCATTTGTTGCTGACTGCGCTGCGGCTGGGCGCAGAAGACAGCCTCAAGTTGATCAAGCAGTTAAAAACCAAAAACGCCGCGCTGCGCATTCTGGTGTATTCCGCGTACGACGAAAATATTTTCGCCGAGCGTGCCATGCGCGCGGGCGCGAACGGTTACGTGATGAAACAAGCGCCCCGCGAAAAGCTCGCCAGCGCTATTCGCGACATTGTGAGCGGCGGCATTTACGTCAGCCACGACGTGGCGCTGAGCGCATTCCGCAAATCGCTCCAGCGACAGCGGAAAAATACTCGCGCGCTGAGATCGGCGGCCTCTCTTGAAGAATTGACCCATCGCGAGATGCACATTTTCCGGTTGCTCGGTTCGGGCCTCCGCACCCGGCAGATCGCAGCGTCGTTGGGGTTGAGCGTGAAGACGATTGAAACCCACCAGGAAAACATCAAACACAAGCTTCAGCTATGCTCGTGCGCGGAGTTGCGTCAGCGCGCCGCCAAATGGGTGGTCCAAAGTCTCGCCGCGGAAGAGCATGTTTTTCGCAGCGCCGGCTAGGAACAAAACCATAATAGCCTGCCCTAACGCAACAATGAGGGCTCCGCAGGAAACCGCGGAGTCCTCATTGCTTCTGTAGCCGTCAGCGTATGGGCGACGGGCACGCTGCGCGCGGCAAAGCGGCTATAGCTGTGTTCATCACGGTGCAGAATCTGTTGTAGCCACGGCGGTCTGCACCGTCGAACATCGGCGACTGCACTCTTTCCATCTGGATTGTCACCCGTGCTATTCGCGAATGGAGCTGGTGGGACCAGCGACATACAAGGAAAAACCGCGAGGGGTAGCGGCGAGCAAGCGGGACGCGTGCGAGTTTCAAATCAATGGTTGAAAACATATCGAAGTTTTTCCGTAACTTGGGCTCGGAAATTTCGCATATGAACATGGAGGGGCAGCCCCCAATGTCTCTCTTAAGGTTGGATAGATGGTGTGAAGTGGACAAGGGGCCGTGGCCAGCAGCCGCGGCCCCGACCCTGTTGCCGCTCAGGCGTGGCTACCTGTTATCAGCCCAAATTTCGAAAGGTTTCGGCAGGCGACGAAGACGGATAGCTGGCTATGCTTCCCCAGACTCAGGACCAGGTAATGAGGCGCAGTTCGTGCGATTGCATCAGGCCGGGGTGCGTGGGTACGACGCGCACGCTGAAGCCGTAGGTGCCGCTTTCAGTCGCGGGAACGCTACCCTGGTAAATGTAGTCTCCGTTCCCGTCGGCTTGGCTACTTTGATTGAGCACAGTGGCGGTGGGATTGTGGAGGTCGCCGTTGTCCACTTCGCCGTGATACGCTTCCACGCGCACGTGTCGCGGATCGACCCCACCCAGGTGCACGCGCGCGCTAATCTGCAATGAGTCGCCGACCGAAATGCTCTCTCGATCTTTGTTGGTTACCTGCACGTCGGGCACCTGCACTTGTGCCCAATCCTTGCGCATCTGCGTTTTCCATTGGCTCAGGTCCTTCGCTGCGCCGCAGCCATCACGAGAA
This sequence comes from Verrucomicrobiota bacterium, assembly GCA_046725275.1. GTDB lineage: Bacteria > Verrucomicrobiota > Verrucomicrobiia > Chthoniobacterales > UBA10450 > Udaeobacter. The sequence continues at coordinate 15,045 of JBKOYE010000040.1, read as the reverse complement.
AAGTTTTCGTGGACCTGCGCGGCGGAAACATAAAGTTGTTCGGTGTATTCCTTTACCATTCGCTGCGTGTTGAACACGGGCGTGACGCTGCGAATCGATTCGCGCATCAGTTGCAGCCAGGCGAGGGGAAGTTTGCCGTCAGGTTTCGCGTAATAAAGCGGAACGATCTGATTCTCGAGCAATTGATACAGGCTGCTGGCGTCCACTTCATTCTGAAATTCAGTTGTGCCATTATCGATCTCGGCGCCAATGGCCCAGCCGTTGCTGCCACTATAACCTTCGCGCCACCAGCCATCGAGCACGCTCAGATTGATTCCGCCGTTCGGCGCCGATTTCATTCCGCTGGTACCGCTCGCCTCTAACGGACGCAACGGATGGTTCAGCCAAAGATCGACTCCCTGCACGAGGCGCCGCGCGATATAGCTGTCGTAGTCCTCAACGAAAACGACACGAGTTTCCAGACCCGGTTCGCGGCTGAATTTGTAAACTTCCTGGATCAGCGCCTTCCCTGCCTCATCGCGCGGATGTGCTTTGCCGGCGAAAATGAATTGCACCGGGCGCGTGGCGTCGTTGACCAAGCGTCTCAATCGTTCCTTGTCGCTGAACAAAAGTGCGCCACGCTTGTAAGTCGCGAACCGCCGCGCAAAACCGACGGTCAAAATTTCCGGGTCAAGAATGCGATTGACTCTGCGAATTGACTCTGGCGATTCGCCCAGTCGTTCGCGGCGTTGTCGCTCGCGGTCACGAACGAAATCGATGAGGCGACGCTTGAGTTGTTGATGCGTCTCCCAGAGTTGCGCATCGGGAATGTCGATGACGCCGCGCCAAAATTCCGGCTCGGTCAGATGCTCCTCCCAATCACCGAGATGCTTGCGATAAACCGCCGCAAATTCCGGCGCCATCCACGTCTTGGTATGAACCCCATTCGTGATACTAGTGATCGGCACTTCGTGGATCGGAACGCCCGACCACACATCTTTCCAAAGCGATCGGCTGACTTCACCGTGCAATTTGCTGACACCATTCGCGTGGCGGCTGAGACGCAACGCGAGGATGGTCATACTGAACGGCTCGTTTGGATTGAGTCGTGTATGGCCGAATGAGAACAGCTCGTCGAATGGAATGTTGAGTTCCTTTGCGAATTTCCCGAAGTATTTTTGCATCATCTCGCGCGAGAATGAGTCGTTGCCGGCCGGAACCGGAGTGTGCGTGGTAAAAACATTGGCCGAGGCGACGACTTGAAGTGCCGAATAAAAATCGAGCTTCTTCTCCACCACGTTCAGCCGAATCCGTTCCAGGGCGAGGAACGCCGAGTGCCCTTCGTTCATGTGAAACACGTCCGGCTGAATTCCGAGCGCGGTTAGCGCTTTGACGCCGCCGATCCCGAGCATGATCTCCTGACGCATCCGCATCTCGAGGTCCCCGCCGTAAAGTTCCGCCGTGATCAGTCGGTCCTCGGCGCTGTTCTCCGGAATATCGGTGTCGAGGAGATAGACGTTTATTCGTCCCACGCGCAATTCCCAAAGCCGAGCGAAAACCTCCCGATCGAGAATCGGCACTGAAATGAGAAGCTTGGTGTCGCCGTGGCGAACTTCACGGATCGGCAAATGATAAAAGTTTTGATTCAGATTGATCGCCGCCTGAACACCGTCTTTATCGATCTGTTGCCGGAAATAGCCGTGACGATAGAGCAGACCAATCGCAACGAAATTCAGATCAAGGTCGCTCGCGGATTTGCAATGGTCGCCGGCGAGAATGCCGAGGCCGCCGGAGTAATTCGGAATTGATTCGTGAAAGCCGAATTCGGCGGAAAAATATGCGATCGGATTCTTGATCGCGGCGCCGGGTCCGGTCTTCCCGTAAGTGTCCCGGCGTCCGAGATATTTCTCGAAGTCATGGAAAACCTGTTTGAGCTCGCGCAAAAAATTCTTGTCCTGCGCAAGTTCTTCAAGGCGGGATTGCCGCGAGAGTTGCAGCATACGCACTGGATTATGATTCGTCCGGTTCCACAGGTCGCGGTCGAGTTCCCGGAACAATCGGCGGGCGGCCGGCTCCCATGTCCACCAGAGATTGAAACTCAGCTCTCGCAGCGGCTCCAGCGTCGCCGGCAGGATTTGCGTCACATTGTAAGTTTGAAAATTCGGCATACGAGCAGATGGACGAAAACAGAAGGGACGTAATTCAATCTTCAAACACTTCTCAGGTCAAGAAACGTTGGTGTAACGATTTGACGCGCGGCGTGGCTGTAGGCGCTTGAAAAGAATTTGAAAAGTTCGCGATTACGAGGGCGCGATCGCCACCACGCGAGGCGCGTGGCCCCAGAGAGACGAAGTCCGGCAGCAGCACTATGCCACCCGCTTTGTGAGGATCAGCCCGAGAAAAAATCCGGCAACCAATCCGCACATGTGGGCGGCCATGCTGACCTGCGGCGTGGAAAGATCAAATGCGATCTGGATCCCGACGATCAGGCCGATGTTTGCGAGCCGCTGTTTCGCGAATGGCGCATGATGATGTCGCAGCAAAAATCCAGCCCACGCGCCGACCACGCCCATGATGCAGCCTGAAGCGCCTATCACTTGAGCGACCTGAACTAGCCCGATCTCGTTTAAAGCAATCACCCCTGCGCTGGAGGCGAGCCCGGAAATTAGATAGCAGGCGAGAAATCGGATCGTGCCAATGGAGCGCTCAAGCGGCGGACCGAGAATGTAAAGGGCGAAAAGGTTGAACGCGAGATGCAAAAAGCCGCCATGTAGAAAAAGCGCAGTGCCCAGCCGCCAGTATTCGCTTTGCACAACAACCGCGTCCGGTTCGAGCGCGCCAATCCGATGCAGAACTTCTGGATCGTTCCAGTGCCCAACAGAAATCTCGAATAGGAAAGCAAGCACGTTGACGAGAATCAATACGAGCACTGCCGGTGCGCTTCGAAGCTGACTGCGCCGAGTGGAAGGGGCGATATTGTGATCGGCGGGAACGGAACTGAACGCACGTCGATGTGCAGCATTAGATTTCAAATGGCGAAATAACCGGACTTGCTCGCGCAATTCGGCGGTGGGATGCAAAATCTGGAGAGCCGCGCCAAGTTTTCCGGCCGATTCGTAATCTCCTTGCGCAGCAAGTTGGCTCACTTTTCGCAATCCAATTGCCGGCAGAAACAACAGAACGAACCATGCTGCGCCGCCGATATACCCGCTGGCATCAGGCCAGAGAAGCCACGCGACAGCGGTAAGCGCTAGCACAACGAGCGCTGCGAGGCGCCAGCCGTGATAGGGCGCACTGGGCCGCCACGCGCGAGCCACCACGAGCAGCGGCGAAACGATCGCGAGAAAAAGGAAGATGTGATTGAGATTCAAAGTGCCCGTTAAAAGAGTTAAAACAGTTACATTGTTACATGGCTTTGCTGCTCTAACGTTCAAGCATGACGATCACTGTCACTGATTATCTGGATGTCATTTCAAGCTGGTGTTTCTGGTCCGAGCCGACATGGACGGAATTGAAAAGGCGCTATGACGCGCGGGTTCAGTTTCAGTGGAAGATCGCGCTGATGGACCCCAGTGGTTTGCCAACTTCACGCGAGCAGGAGCAATGGTTCTATCGACGCAGCGGAATGATGATGCGTTCGGCGTTCATGCTCAACACCGACTGGTACGATCCAAGTCTTCCAGAGTGGCTCGCGCCGAATTGCGTGGCCGAAGCGGCAAAGGATTTTGGTTTTACTGACGATCGCGTTCGACTGGCGCTTGCTCGCGCCGCACTGCGTGAAGGCAAAAACATCGCCGACTGGAATATTGCGGCTGAAATCGGGGCGGAAGCTGCCGGCATCGACGCCGGTAAATTGCTCGAGCGCGCGAAATCGCCGGCAATTGAGAAGCGCGTTCGAGCATCGACGGCCGAATTCCGCGCATTACAGATCACGCAACGACCCGCGTTCGTGATTGATACTGAGATCGGGGACCGCGCCATTTTTTCTGGAGTGGTCAAAGTCGAGCCGTTGGCAGCGACAATCGATTCAATGCTAGACGATGCGGCTGCGTACGCGGCGCACAAAGCGCACTTTGGCGACCCGCCGGCAAAGTGATCTGCGGGAGATCGACACGTAATCGTCACGACTTTGACCTTGCCAGTGCGAAATTGTTGCCTACAACTTCTCTTCGGCTTGCGAACTTTAATGCGAGCACTTCGTTGCGGTGAATCGCAGCCGTGGCGAAGAAAGAGTGCTCTGGCGTTTGCGAATGCTGACGCCTGAAATTGCGATAAATGTAATATGGCGGCGCGGCGCACTCCCGCTTCGCCGTTAAGGAGATTGATCTAATCTGCAACCACAAATTCGTGTAAACGGTCGGATTCGCGCTCGCGAAGTCCGAGTCATTCTGGGGTCCAGCGGTGAACAGCTCGGCGTCATGAGATTAACCGACGCCTTGCGTAAAGCTCAAACGCTCGGCCAAGATTTGGTCGAAATCGCGCCCACAGCCAATCCGCCTGTATGCAAGATTGTCGATTTCGGAAAGTTCCGATACGACATTTCCAAACACTCGAAAGATAAAAAGCCGTCCGGCTCGAAACTGAAGGAAATCAAGTTTCGCGTTAACATCGACGAGCACGATTATCTGACGAAAGTCCGGCACGCCGAAGAATTCCTGGACCGCGGCAACAAGGTGCGTGTTCAGCTGCAATTCCGCGGCCGCGAGATGGCGCACCAGGAGCTTGGGACTCATCTGGTGGAGAAAGTTCGCGACGATCTTTCCAGCATGTCGCAGGTGGAAACCGAGCCGAAGATCGCCGGTCGCAATATCACCATGACCCTGGCGCCTTTGCCGGCAAACCGTCGGAAACGAAAATTCACCGCGCCGCAACCAGTTGAGGAAAGTGAGGAAGCTGGCGCACTAAGCGGGGCGTAATCAGCGGTGCAACGCGACCTCCGGGCGCGTTGGCGCAAGGCACCAACGAGTTGGAGAAACTGCGCCTTTTAGCAAAGGCTGGCATCGCGCTCGGAGGGCTCGATGCCTCCTGTTCAGGGCTTCTTCTTTTTGCCTGCTGGCGAAGGGGTGGGTGTTCGTGGCGGCGGAGTAAGCGGCGTTCTTTCCGCAATCTTTTGTTCCAACCGTTGTTTGCGCGTCTTTGCGTCCTGATCGTTGGGGTCCAGCTTCAAAATCTTCTCCGTGTCGGCCAATGAATTTTGAAGATCGTTTTTTAACTCGTAAATGTAGGCGCGATAATTTATGTAGCGGACTTCGTTCGGCTTCAGTTTGATCAGTTCGGAATAATCGCCGAGCGCTTTATCGTAATCCTGTATCTTCATTTCCACTGCGGCGCGTTGCTCATGAATGCGCGCCGCGTCTTGCGGAGTCAGTTTAAGCGCTTCGTTGTAGTCGTTGATGGCGTCCCCATATCTCTGGTCGTTTGCAGCTGCATATCCGCGTTGTTGATAAACTGCCGAAAGCTCGTCGCCATATTTGCGGTCCAGGGCGGTGGCTTTTTTAAGCAGATCAACCGCCTTGTCCCAATCCTGGTTCTTAGCGGCCTCAGCGCCTTCCCGCGCCAGTCTGTTCGCTTCGGGATTTTTTTTGGCCTGTGCTTCGCATACCTGTGAAGCGCAGAGGGCCAAAGACGTGATTAAGATAAAAGCAAATGATCTCTTCATAGTTTCTGTTGGACGTTAATACTCTTTAGACAATTCGAATCTAAAGGGGTGAATAGTTGGCTGTAAGTTCAACAGTTTCAAGTCTGTTCCGGAGACGGCGTCTGTTCGATGTCCACCTTTGGCTCCGGCTCCGATGCTGGCGATGCACTCGGCCCAGGCTCGTCGACGCGAGCAATATGCAGCGCGCGTCCGGTCGTCTCATCAATTTTAATGAGCGCTCCGCGCAAGCGCACCTCGCCCCCGGCTACGGGGAAAGACGCCGGCAGGTTGGAGACGAACCGGTTCATAATAGGATCTACGGCGCGTCCCAGGATGGAATTCACAGGTCCACACATTCCCGCGTCGCATAAGAAAGCCGTGCCGCCGGGGAAGATCTGCTCATCGGCGGTCTGCACGTGAGTGTGCGTGCCGATCACGGCCGACACTTTCCGATCGAGAAACCGGCCGAGCGCAATTTTTTCGCTCGTCGTTTCGCCATGCGCATCGACGATGATGTTTGGCGTCTCTGTGCGAATCTTCGCAACTGCTGTTTCGACAGCGCGAAAGGGGTTATCCAAAATCGGTTGCATGAACGTGCGCGCCTGCACATTGATCACGCCAATTTTCCCCTTGGCGGTTTCGAGCACGATCGATCCGGCGCCCGGCGCACCATTGGGATAATTCACCGGACGCAACAAACGCGGCTCAGTCTCGATGAACGAAAGAATCTCTTTCTGGTCCCAGATATGATCGCCGGTTGTGATAACCGAGACGCCGGCGCGCAAAAGATCGATGGCAATTTTGCCTGTGATACCGCGCCCTCCCGCAGCGTTCTCGCCGTTGACCACGACAAAATCCAAAGCGTATTTCGCCTTCAGCTCCGGTAGCCGGGCGATAACGCCGGCGCGGCCCGGCTGCCCGACAATGTCGCCAAGAAAAAGAACGGTTAACATGAAGCGTGATTCGTTAATCGTTACATAGTTATATCGGATTTGCGATTCAACGATTTATCCGCTCAACGATTTGACGCGGCGAGGCCATTCGCCTGCCACACCGTAGCGTGGCGAAGGCGGGTCATTCGCCATTTGTCATTCCTTTTGCTGCTTCTTCCGCTGGCAGTTCACGCCGCAGAGAACATCAGTGTCCTCGGGAACAAGCCGCGCTGGGATGTTCTGGAGCACTACCAGCAGACGATCACGCGCGACGAGTTCGCACACCTGATCAACGATGTTTACTGCACGCACGGGTTCGCGTCTGATTTAATCGGAATGAACGACAATACAGCGCGGATCCTCATGAACCGCGACACGCAGAAATTTTTTACGCTGCGGTTTGCTGTAGACGACGATGCCGAAAAACCGGTGCCGCGATTGTGGCGACCGGCGAAATCTTTGCCGTCGGCGAAACGGGGCAAGCCGTTATCAGGTTTGAAGATAGCGCTCGACCCGGGCCATCTCGGCGGGAAATGGGCGAAGATAGAGGAGCGCTGGTTTCAAGTCGGCGACAGCAAGTCAGTGCAGGAGGGCGATCTGACACTCCGCGTAGCGCGATTGTTGGCGCCGCGATTGCGTGAACTCGGCGCGAGAGTTTCGTTGCTTCGAAATACCGATGAGCCGACCACGGCGAAGCGTCCGGATGATTTTCGGGAGCTGGCTAGGAAAATTCTGATCAAGAACGGCGTGCCACAGCCGCGCGCCGATGTTCTTGATCCAAATGATCCGGCGAAGGAGCAAACCATCCGCTGGCAAAGCGAAATTTTGTTCTATCGCTACAGTGAGATCCGACGCCGCGCCTCGCGCGTGAACTTCAAAGTGCATCCCGATCTTGTCCTTTGTCTGCATTTCAATGCCGAAGGCTGGGGCGACCCGAATAGTCCGACCTTGACCGATACGAATCATCTTCACCTGCTCGTGAACGGTTCGTATTTGGCTGAGGAACTCGAATTTGATGATGAACGTTTCGAAATGATTCGCCGGCTTCTGAGTCGCGCGTACGAAGAGGAGTTGCCGTTGGCCGATACGATTGCTCTGGCAATGGCGCGCGAGACTGGCCTGCCGCCGTACGCGTATCCGACCACTAACAGCACGACCAAAGTCGGTACTAGCGGTTACGCGTATGCGCGCAATTTGCTGGCGACACGTCTTTACCGTTGTCCGGTTGTGTATTGCGAGCTGTACGTCATGAACAGCAAAGACGTGTTCGCTCGCATTCAGGCCGGTGATTACGATGGAACGCGCAACGTCAACGGTGTTGAACGTAAAAGCATCTTCCGCGAATACGCGGACAGCGTGGTCGATGGATTAGTCGAATATTATTCCAAAACGCGAGAATGGCGTCTTTGCTGTAGCGGCGGTCTGTGACCGCCGAATACAGAACTATGCCAGACGCTCAGCGCTCATAGAGCGCTGCTACAGTTGTTCTATCGCTTCGCGAATGTCGGCGAGTCCCACGTTATCTGCGACGTACGCAATGCCGATGCGTGGCGTCACAACGAAGCGGACTTTTCCGCCTTCGAATTTCTTGTCGAACTTTACGGCGTCGAGAATCCTCCTACGCGGAAATTTCGGCGGCAAACGCGTGGGCAAGCTGAATCGCCCGAGAAGATCAACGATCGCGTCGCGCTGATCTGATGGCAGCCCAGCTCTTTTCATAGAGATCGTGCACGCAGCGACAATTCCAAGGCTGACTGCTTCTCCATGGAGGAATTTCCGATAACTTCCGCCGCGCTCGATAGCGTGGCCAACTGTGTGCCCAAAATTCAGAAGCGCGCGCTGCCCCGTCCTATCGTACTCGTCTTTCGCGACGATTCTGGATTTGATCTGGATATTGCGCTTGATCAGCCGTTGTAGGGCAGGTGCTGCGCCTGCCTTCCACGACTGCAGCATTCGGAACATTTTTGCATCGGCGATTACGGCGTGCTTGATGATCTCCGCGAATCCTTGATTCAATTCGCGGCGCGGTAGCGTCTTCAAAACGTCTAGATCATCAATCACCAGCAAGGGTTGATGGAAAGCGCCGATCAAATTCTTCCCTGCGCGCATGTCCACCCCGGTTTTCCCTCCGATTGAGCTGTCCGCCATCGCGAGCACCGTCGTTGGAATCTGAATATGTGGGATGCCCCGGTGATAGATCGCCGCGACAAATCCAGAAATATCGCCAATCATCCCGCCGCCAAGACCAACAACAAATGATCGACGATCCAAACCGGCTGCGATCATCCGGTCACAAATTACCCCGGCTTGCTCAAGCGTCTTCGATCTCTCGCCCGCCGGAATCGTAATCAACGTGGGACGAAATCCGACTGACGCCAAGCTGTCCTTGACGCGCTCGGCGAAGAGCGGCGCGACATTCCTGTCGGAAATAATTGCGCATGTCTGGCTGTGTAGAAATTTTCGCGCGCACACCCCGAATCGCTCGAGCAAACCCTCGCCGAGTAACACGCGATAGGGCTGCTCACGAAAACAGAGGGCGGTACGGGAAACCCTTACTTCTATTTCGTCGGGTCCCAATGTTTCTGACCGAGCGGATCGGTGATCGAGTCTTGAAATGTCCCGGCTGTGGCGGCGGGACCGAATGTCAGGGTTTCTGTGTGCCAGTCGCAGAATAGGACATTGATCTTCTGGCCGTTGCGATGAGTTCCCGTTGTTTCCCCAGTACCGCCTACTGGCAAATCGGGTGCGCTTGTGGCGGTGCCAGCCCACGAGGAGGGGTTTCCCGGATCTCCCGTCCCTGCCGTGTATGTAGGTGCCATGAAAAACGTCGAAGCGGGTGAGACAATTTTTAACACGTTGCCGCTTACACCCACGGTCGGGTCATACAGATTGTGATTGATGCTGTAGCTGACCGGTGCCAGATCGGTTTCCAAACTTGGCCGCTTATCGAAAGGCGATTGGAAAATGCGTCTGGTTCCAACGTATTTGGGATAAAGCACGGGCGTAGCACTTGTCCCCGGCCAAGTCGCCGTGGCGGGAAGAATCTGGTCCTTGTCGTTGAGATAAGTCTGTACCAAGGCTCCGATCTGCCGCAGGTTGCTCAAGTCTTTTGTCGCTCTTGCGCTCTCAAGAGCACTATTGAGGGATGGAACCAAGATTGCGGCCAGGATGCCGATGGCAGCGACTACGACGAGCAACTCGATCAGGGTGAAGGCACGCCTAACAGGGGGAGGGGAACTTTTGGTCATGGATGGGTGATTAGGAGCGCATCATATTGCGCTTGGGCGCGAAACGAAAGCGAAAAAGAGCTGGTAATGGAAGTTTGCTTGACAAGACATTTTCGATTCGGTGTATGTAGATCATGCCCGACCAAGAGCCTATTCCACCTCCGCCTCCGCCGGGTCCCGGCCCCGAGCTGGGCCCGCAATCTACCTCAACAGGTTTGCCCTCGAACATGGCTGCGGCGATTGCCTGCATTCCACTGGTCGGCGGCATCGTTTTTTATATTTTGGAAAAACGCGATAGCTTCGTTCGCTTTTATGCCATGCAGTCGATCATTTTTGGCGTTGCTTGGATATTGATTCACATTGGCTGTGCAATTGTCTCTGGATTGTTTTGGCACGTCCCAGGGGTTGGATGGTTCTTCGGACCCCTTTGGGGTTTGGTTTGGTGGCTAATCAACCTCGCCCTCTTCGTACTGTTCGTGGTCACGGTGGTCAAGGCATTCACGGGGATCCGCTGGGAGATCCCTTACATCGGCCCGATTGCACGGAAACAGATTGAAGCCGGCGCAGCTTGAAACGGGAGCGGCCTTAGTGGCGCGACGGTCGGGACTCTGAGGGCCCTTCCACATCGTCTTGTCCCAGCAATTTCACCACCACTTCGGTCAGGATCAATTCGTGATCGAGCTGCGTGGTCACGAGTTTTAGGTTTGCATCGAGACAGGCGCGCATTGCCTCAATCAATTGGTTGGTCTCGAAGTGATACGCGTGCTGCGCGGCGACTGCCAAGCCGTAGGCGTTAACTGAGCCATCTTTCTTGCGAGGCAAGTGCTCGGTTGCCTTTGCGGGCAGCCGGTTCATGGCAGCAATGAACTGAAACGGCGAATGCGGACGCCGAATCCCATGCTGCTCCATCAGATCTTTTGCGAGCAACAGATTGCGGATGGTCGGGACGATCGCCACCAGCAAAATGCCGATGGCGCTTTCGCCCTGCTCCAACAACCTCCGCACCAGCATCAGCGCCAGGTCCAGGTCGCGCGCGGCCAGCGCGTTGCTTAGTTCAAAAATAACGCCTGCGCGCGAAAGCGGCACCAGCTTGCGAACAAGCTCAACACCCACGGCGCGATCTTTCCCGAGGAACGTGTCGATCTTTTCCAGTTCGTTTTCGATCTGACGCGTGTCGCCACCGGTCAGCAAAACGAACAAATCCAGCGCATCGTCAGCGAATTGGAGTCTTCGCTTCTTTGCGCGTCCGCGAACGATCTCAGTTGCTTCTTCTTCCCAACCGGCACGTCCCGAGTCGAGCCGATCGAAAACCTGCAACTCCGCCTGTTTGGTCAACGTCTTGTAAAACGAGCGCCGCTTGTCCACTTCTGTGGCGCTGATCAAAAGCGTGACTCCGGGACCTAAATCACTATCGATCAGCGCAGACAATTCTTCGAGCGCAGCTTGCACCGTAGCCGAGCGCGCCTTTGGGTCGTCGCCGAGGAAGTTTACGTTTTTCAGCCAGACCACTTTTGTGCTGCCGAAGAAAGGCAACGTTTGCAGTGCCTCGATCGCCGATCGAATTCGCGCTGCGGCTTGATCAGCATTGTCTGCAGCGCCATCGATTACTTCCAACCCGAAGTCGCCCGCATCGTCGGGCGCGAATTCCTGCGCCAACTCCGCGGCTACACGTTTCACCTCCACTTCGTCCGAGCCGACGACTGCGTGGATGTTTGCGGTTTCTGTTTTGGTTTTCGTCTTCGGCATCGGCGATTTCATCGCACGCGCGACGATGATCGACAAGAGGATCGGCTTGTCTTCAAGACGATGGCAGACAGATCGCCGAAAGCGCGAATACCAAGAGGCAATGCCGCAATTCTCAACCCGTTGAGGACAACGGTTCCACCTACACGCGCGAGCGGCGGCGGCCTGCGTTGCGTGTGTACTTAATCGGGCGACGCTTCGGTTCGATCTTCGTCAGGCCGGTACCACTTTTTACTTCCATGATCTGGTCACGCAAAAGGGCGGCTCGCTCGAATTCTAGATTTGCGGAAGCTTCCTGCATTTCCTGCTCAAGTTCGCGCAGAAGCTCAGTCAAATTGAAATCACCGCCAGCTTCGCGGATTACCGACGATTCGATTTCGCGTCCGCGCAAAATGGTATGCAGACTCTCCTGCACGGCGCGCCGGACGGTTTGCGGCGTGATTCGGTGTTTTTCGTTGTAATCCAGCTGCTTTGCGCGCCGATATTCCGAAATCGACATGAGCGCTTCCATGCTTTGCGTGATTGTATCGGCAAAGAGCACGACTTCGCCGTTCACGTGGCGTGCCGCGCGGCCTGCGGTCTGGATGAGCGAAGTCTGGCTGCGCAAAAATCCTTCTTTATCGGCGTCCAAAATGCAGACGAGCGACACCTCGGGAAGATCAAGCCCTTCGCGAAGCAGATTAATTCCGACGAGAATGTCGAAATCTGCCGCACGCAACCCGCGCAAAATTTCCACCCGCTCGATGGCGTCGATGTCGCTGTGCAGGTAGCGGACCTTCAATCCGACATCGCGCAGGTAGTCGGCAAGATCTTCCGCCGTTCGCTTGGTGAGCGTCGTCACCAAAACGCGCTCCCCTTTTTCAACGCGCTGGCGGCACAACTCGATCGTCTCGTCGATCTGATCCTTGAGCGGCTTCACCGTGATTTTCGGATCGAGAAGCCCAGTGGGCCGAATAATCTGTTCGACCACGAGCGGCGCGCCCGGCATGTACACATCAAATTTCTTCGGCGGCTCATCGGTCGGCGAGACTGCGTTCGATGTTCGATGTTCGACGTTCGACCTTCGACGTTTTCCTCCGGGTAAAACGAACGGAACCAGTTCCTCCTCCCCGATCCGCTGTCGCCTATGCGGGATGTATCCCTTATTTCCGACTACGCTGTTTTGAATTTCGAACTCGGCCGGCGTTGCGCTCACGTAAACGGTCTGGTTCGTTAGTTTCATGAATTCATCGAAATTGAGCGGGCGATTGTCGAGTGCGCTCGGCAAACGAAACCCGTAATTTACGAGCACGGTTTTGCGCGAGCGATCGCCTTCATACATCCCGCCGATCTGCGGAATCGTGGCGTGCGATTCATCGATCACGGTGAGGAAATCGTCCGGGAAAAAATCGATGATGGTGTAGGGCCTTGAGCCAGGAGCGCGCCCGGACAAGTGGCGCGAATAATTTTCGATCCCATTGCAGAAGCCCATCTCCTGCAACATTTCCAAATCGTACTCCGTGCGCATCCGCAGCCGTTGCGCCTCGAGCAATTTGTTTTGCGATTCGAGTTCAATGATGCGCTGCTCAAGCTCTTCACGAATGGTGCGCAGCGCCCGATTCAGCTTGTCCGCCGGCGTCACAAACTGTTTTGCCGGAAAAAATGTGATGACGTTGAGCGATTCATGCGTATTACCTGTCAGCGGGTCGAACCGCCTGATTGCATCGATTTCGTCACCGAAGAATTCGAGTCGGATCCCTTCCTCATCTGCACTCGCGGGATAAACCTCAACTACGTCGCCGCGCACACGGAACCTGCCACGCCCGAAATTGACGTCGTTGCGCTCGTAAAGCATGTCGATCAAACGACTGAGCACCGCCTCGCGACTGACGTGCTGCCCACGCTTCACCGTGAGCAACATCTGTTCATAATCTTGCGGTGATGTGATTCCGTAGATGCACGAAACGCTCGCCACCACGATCACATCGCGTCGCGAAAGCAGCGCACTGGCAGTCGAGAGTCGCAGGCGCTCGATCTCCTCATTGATCGACGAATCCTTCTCGATGTACGTGTCGGAGCGCGGGATGTATGCCTCCGGCTGGTAATAATCGAAGTAGCTGACGAAATATTCGACTGCGTTACGCGGGAAAAATTGCTTGAACTCGGAGTAAAGTTGCGCCGCCAGCGTTTTATTATGCGATATCACCAGCGTCGGCCGATTCAGCTCTTGGACGACATTGGCAATGGTGAATGTCTTGCCCGAGCCAGTCACCCCGAGCAGCGTCTGATGGCGGTTTCCCGTCTCGACAGACTTCAACAGCTTCGCGATTGCCTGCCCCTGGTCGCCGCGAGGTTTGAAGTTGGATTCAAGCTGAAAGGAATTCACGAAAAATAGCATTGCGTCGTGGCAACCGAAAGAAGGCCCTCTCTTTTGCCCGCGAACTTATAGATAAATACAGATTGCCCTAACAGGGCCGAATCATCGTTGTATTTTTCCAATGGACTACGTATCATCTCTTCGAACATCCAAAACTAATCCGGCAGAAAGCTTTCGAAAGCCGATTCTGTTTCGGTAGTGGATCATTCCGAAACGTTTCGACTTGGAAACGACCGGGGACAAATATGGAACTCGGTTTCGAAGATAAGATCGCGAACAAGATCTACTCAGCAGCGGCGGACGATTCAGGCGATCCGTCCATGAAAGACGAGTCGGGCGGTTTTATTCAAAAGAAACTGCTCGCGTATCTGGCCAAGCTCAAACCCGGAAAGAGACTCGCTTCTTCTCCACTGGTCAAGGTCATGGAAGTCACTGACGAAACCGTCACATTCCTGATTCGTGGCCGCATGGAACTCCTCAAGAGCGACGTCAGCGTGTTTGTGCGCATCGAGGCAACCGTCGGCAAAATACAACTCAGTCTCGATCGCGTTCGCACATTCGTCGGCGAACTGCACATGATTCAGAGCGACGTGACTCCAATCAATGACATCCGAATGGGACTCGGATACGACGGCTTGATCTTTATGGGGCGCGGTGCTTACCGGCTTGTGCCAGTGGGTTTTGGCTTGGACATATTCCTCGGTGGGGTTTCGTCTCGCGGAATCATGCTCGGGATCGATGTCTATTTACCTGCACCCATTCCACTCGGCCCGACTGGCGTGGGTCTTAACGGTCTAGGCGGAGATTATGCGCACAATTTCAAGCCCCGTCTGGAGGCTGGACTGATCGCCGAGCCGCCGAGTCTGGAAACCGGAGATCCTCCAGATCCCGAACCGCCACATCCGATCGAGAACCCGACAGCGGTCGACTATGCACGATGGGCCCGCAATCCGGACGAAGCACTCGACCGATGGGTGGCAGCCGATAACGATGAAAAAACGAACGGCATCGCGATCAGAGCCATGTTCTGCGACATGATGTCGAATGGCAGCATCATCCAACTGGATCCTGTCGGTGTCGCCGTCCTTCTGCCGGGCCCTGTTATCATTCTGGGAGGAAAAGGAAAGCTTCTTCGCTCCAACACCACCGTTATCGAAGCGTATCTCGTCC